>CAYTYG010000196.1:0-4897 GCA_964441515.1 uncultured Treponema sp. | reverse complement strand
ATCGTCTTCTCCACGGTTCATCCCGAACTCCTGGACCGCATCCGGTCCTTCTGCGGGGAAAAGGACATACCCGTCCAGACCTTCGAGGATATTGCCGGCGGGATGAACCACGCGGAGATCGGGGCGCGCATAGCGGAGAAGTGGAACTTCCCCGAATCCCTGGTGGCCTCCATCCGCTTCCACCACGAGCCGGCCCTGATGACCACGGACTTCAAGGACGTGGTCTTCGCCGTGTACCTTGCCAACGCCTTCTGCGAATTCGAGAACGGGGGCATGACCTACGAACAGATGGAGCCCCTGGTGATCCAGGACTACGGGTTCCAGAGCGAGGCCCAGTTCCGCAAGATCGTGGAGCAGTTCAGCGAGGGCTTCAACAAGGAGACCAAGAAGGCGGCGGGGGAGCTGGCTAAAAAGGATTGAGCCTTCCTACGACCCCGAGGCGAAAACCGGGCGCTTGGGCGCCCGGTTTTTTTAGGGCCGAGAGCGGCCTAGCCGCCCGCCGGGGGGGCCTCCAGCCTCTCCAGGAACACGAGGAGCCAGTGCTGGAGGCCGAAGAACTCGGCCTCCAGGGCCGCGGCTTCCTTCCCTATATAACGGAAATGCCAACTCTCCCAGGAATAGCCGGTGACGGCCTCCGCGCCCCGGGGATAGGAGAGCGAGAAACCGAATCGGCCGGCGTTCGCCGCCATCCATAGTCCGGCCTTCGTTTCCGCGAAGGAGTTCTCGATGGCCCCGAAGTCCACGACCGTACCCAGCTGGTGCTGGGAGCGTCCGGGCCGGGCGGATACCCGGTCGGCCTCCGCCTGTCCCAGCTCCCGCACGTTCCGGGCGTAGACCTGGGCCTGGTAGGCGTAGGACCGGTAGGCCGAGGAGAAGACCAGGACGACGCCGTCGGCCCGGGCGGCCGCGTCCATCTCCCGCGCGGCTTCCGCGGCGGGCTTCCGGAGGCGCAGGTCCCTGCGGTTCAGGGCAAAGGGGTATTCCGTAAGGGGCACGAGGTCTTCCGGCTCGTAGTCCTCCGGGAGGGACCTCTCCTTGTCCGCCCGCGCCAGGAGCCGGGGATCCCGGGCCTTTTGGGCCCGGACCGCCTCCGCGAGGCCTGCGAAGCGCTCCGGGGCCGCACGAGCGCGCTCCAGGATCTCCGGGGGCAGATTCTCCAGGGCCGGCAGGTACGCGGCAAGGGAATCCGGGGGAGGCGGAGGGGTTGGAGCGGCCGCCGGGGCGGAAGGCATGCAGGAGATGAAAAGGGCCGCGGAAGCCAGGGCGATAAGAGCGCTTCGCATAGGGGCAGAATAGGACGGGAGATACTTCCTGTTCAAGGCGCCCGGGACCCTCCCGGCCGCCCCGCGCCCCTTGCGCCGCAGCGGCCGAATCCGCACAATGCCGGGCATGGAAATCCGACGCTACAAGGAGTTCGCGGCCCTGCGGGACCAGTTCCGGCAGAAGGTCGAGGCTTGGTCATCCCAGGTCCCGGGGCTCCTAGACCTCCAGGAAAGGCTTCGCGAGGCGCGGGGCTACGAAGATTACGAGGTGGAGACCCCGGTCGTGTATAACCGCGCCCTGGACGATCTTGGGCCCCGTTCCCGTCCCCGCTGGATCCTCGTCGCCGACAACCCGGGCAAGAACGAGCAGAAGGCCGAAAACCGGCGCTACCTCGTGGGCCAGTCGGGGCGGTTGGCGGAGGGCTTTTTCCGGAGGGAGCTGGATCAGGATTTCCGCTCGGACGTCGTGATCATCAACAAGACACCCGTGCACACGCCCAAGACCGCGGAGCTTGCCCTGCTGGTTAAAACGGATCCAAGCGGGGCCGTGGAACGGCTCCTTTCCGAGAGCCAGGCGTGGATGGCGCGCTTCGCCCGGAGCCTGCACAAGGCCCTGGGAGTCCCGGTGTGGATCTGCGGCCGATCGGAGCTGAAGCCTCGGGGAATCTTCTCGGCCTGGTTCCGGGAATTCTCCCGGATCTACGGGGAAGCCCCGGCCAGGGACAGCGGGGAGATCCTGGTCTTCAGCCACTTCTCCATGAACCAATTCTCCATAGAGCTGGCCCGGAAGCGCGATCCCGCGGCCCCCTTGGACGAGGAGCTTCGAAGGATAGGCTCGGAGAACCGCCGGGCCGTATTCGGATTCTAAGGCGCCGGGTTTTCTTTGTACTCTTAGGCTTTTTCAAAAGTCAGACGACTTTGGAAATTGGCCGTTCACTCCGCGGCCGATCCCTCCAAGCCCTCAGGCGTCCCGGCGGGACTTGAAGTCCTCCACGATTGCCCGGGCGTCCTCGTAGTCCTCGTCGGACACCACGATCTGTATTCCCTCCACGGATACGGAGAAGTAGGGATTCACGTCCAGCTTGTTCCCGCTCAGCACCTGGGACTGTATGCCCGCGGAATCCAGGAGGCTCTTGAGAACGACGGCGTCCTCGAGGTACACGCAGCGATAGGCTTCCTTCACGGCTTCTCCTCCCGCCGAAGCGCGGCGAACGGCTCCACGGACGGTTTCCTTCCCCCGGGGCCCGAGGAAAAGACGGAAACCCCCGAGAGGACCAGTTCCCGGAGCGAAGGGTCGAGGGAAGCGGAGGCCTCCCAGAAGCGCCTCCGAACCCGATCGCCGTCGAACAGGCCGTCGGGGACCAGGATGGGGGTCATCTTCATGGACCCCGGTTTGTCCTCCCCCTCGTCCACGCGGTTGTGGCGGAATCCTTCCTCCCGGGTCCAGGTCAGGGAATGGGGATCGTCGTATTTATCGTAGACCAGCTGGAAGCCCCGCGGGTTCCCTCCCCGCCGGTCATACCAGAAATACAGATCGAAATACTCGTCGAAAAAGTACCGGCGAAAACCCTCCTCGTGCTGGCGGACTTCCTTGTACTCCTTGAGCATGGCGCTTCCTCCCCCAAGGGCCCTCATTCCAGGAACGCCCGGGCGGTCTTGCGCCCGTCGGGGCTCCGATAGGGATTCCGGACGTTCCTCCGGTACTGGCGATACGCGGCGCAGGCTTCGTAGTAGCCGTCGGGGCCCCGGAACGTGGAAAGCTCGTCGCACCGGTAGAGTTCCAGGAGCAGGGGAAACAGGGGGTGCTCCAGGTCCTCCTGAACCCTGCCCAGGGGCAGCCGCGGAAGGGCCGCGGGCATCATGTGGCGCCGAACCAGGAATTCCACGTCCCCGGCAAGGGATCCCGGGAAGCCCAGGCGGTCCAGGAAACGGCGAGCCAGCCGCGCCCCTATGTCGCTGTGCCGGTCGAAGCGGCGGCCCTCGGAAGCCTGGGAAAGGGGCTTGCCGACGTCATGGAGCAGGAGTCCCAGGGAAAGCCGCAGGTCCGAGACCTTCCTGTACCGGAAGGTCTCCAGGGTATGGGCCCACACGTCCCCCTCGGGATGGAAATCCTTGGAGTGGGTGACCCCCCGGAGGCTGGAGATCTCGGGCCAGTACGCGTCCAGAAAGCCGATCTGCCCCAGCCACTCCAGGGCGGCGCCGGGGTCCCGGCCCGTGACGGCCAACGATATAAGATCCCTTTGGAAGGCGGGCGACAGGTCCCGGGGTATCCCCACGGAGAACCCGCCCTCGGGCAGGCGGTAGGGATGCCGCGCAAGGAGGGCGGCCGTCTCGAAGATCACCAGGTCGTCGGGAGCGTCCCCGGGATAGAGGACGGGCTCCCTAGGATCCGGGAAGCTTCGACGGGGGTGCCGGTACACCCTGCGCTCGGGGTCGTAAAGCAGGTCCAGGAAGGAATAGGCGTGGGGCTCCGGCTCCTCGTCGGGCTCCGCGCAGACGTACCGAGCGGGAGAAACCGCCAAACCGCCCGGGGCCGGGGAATCCGGGGAGACCGCGTCGGCGTAGGGCAGGCCGGGAAACTCCAGCTCGTACCCCAGCCGGGCCAGCTCGGGAAGGCCGCCCCGGAAGAGCAGGAACCGCAGGGGCGCGGCGGGCACGCCCCGATAGCGGTCCAGGGCGGTGAAGGAGGCTTCAAAAAAGCGGGCTGCACCGCCCGCGGAAGGATCGACGGCGTGTTCCATGGCAGGCCTTGGATTTCGAAAAAATTGCGGGGCGGCGGAAGCCTGCGGCCGCTCACCGCCCCGCATATCGGAAGCGGGCCGGGCCTTCAGGGCGCGGTCCGCGAACCTTGGGGGACGGGGGCGCAGAATCCGCGCATACTCGCCTCCTCGCAGGTCGGATATCTAAAGTGTACTCCCGCGGGAGCGGCCGGACAAGGTCTTAATTTACGGGGATCGAGGAGCGGCGCAGCTCCGCCCCGGAGAGGTCCCGGAAGGCCAGCTCCAGACGATCCACGTAGGCCCGGACCTCCAGGAACCCGAAGGTCCCGGGGCGTATCCACCGGGACGCCGGGGACCGGTAGGAGGGCTCCGGATCGAGGACGCCGCCCAGGGCGCCGACGACCGCGTAGGTGACGCCGTTTTTCTCCAGGAGCTCCATGTAGTGGTTATGACCGGATACGACCAGATCCACCCCGTACTCCTCCAGGATGGGGGAGACTTCCCCGATGGTCCCGGGATGGTCGTACCAGGGGCTCCCGGACTCGGGATCGACGTACCCGGAGGCGTGGAAAAAGCAGTGGGAAAGGACGATGACCGCGTCTCCCCGGGGGATGTCCCGGAGCTGCTCCGTCAGCCAGCCGCGCTGGTCCAGGTCGAAATCCTCCTCCCCCCACAAAAGTTTGAGGACAAGGACGTGGGTCCTTCCGGCGTCCACCCGGTAATAGAACGGGGAGCCGGAATCGGAGGAATGCTCCGGGGGGAAGAAATACCGGCACCAGCGCCCGGCCGCGTTCACAAGGGCGTCGTGGTTTCCCAGGAGGGGTCGGACCGGGACGTCCGGGACCAGCCGTTCCAGGTCCTCGGCGGCCTCGCGCAGCCCGTTCTCCGGGAATCCCTGTTCCGCCAAGTCTCCCA
>CAYTYG010000195.1:0-6324 GCA_964441515.1 uncultured Treponema sp. | reverse complement strand
GGACGCCCCAGGCCAGATCCTTTCCTGCGGCCAGGTAGGAGGCGTTTCGGCTTATCGCCGCGCCCCCGAGGCCTCGGACGTCCAGGTACACGATGTCCGAGGGGTTAATTCTGCCCAGGGCGCGCTTGAGGCCGTTGACCGGCAGGACTTCCAGGGAGGCGGAGGGGGGCAGGGCGGACTTCAGACCGCCGAATTTCGATTCCGGCAGGAGGGAGAATACCGTTATCCTCATGCGCCCTCCACGGAGACTTCGTAGGACAGGAGGCGGTTGTTGGGGGCATGGGATATGGGGCGGAAACGGTCCAGGATCACCCTGTCCAGCGTGGGCGCCACGGCGGGGGTGATCACCAGGGACCCGACCGGGGTCATCTCCGACTCGATCTCCACGGCCTCCTGGACGGTTTCCTGCTTGACCAGCTCTCCGGGGTCCGCCTGGTAGCGGAGCGTCCCGGTATGGACGGCAGCCCGGATCCGCAGGGGCTCCCCGAGCCGGTTGTGGAGCCGGTTGTAGAGGAAAAGCTCGTGGAGGATCGCCATACCGGCCAGGACGGCCCCGATCGTTCTGGGTCCGAACAGGAAGCCCGCCAGGGAGCCGTCCCCCTCCCATTGCCAGACCCGGCCGGTTCGGACTTCCACGCAACGGGAGACTATCTGCCGCAGGTCGTCCATGGCGCCCCGCATGGGTTCCTCGCCGTGGGCCAGGACCATCCGGGAGTTGTTGGCCACGTCCAAACGCAGGACGGCGAACCGGAATTCCTCGTTGTCCAGCACTCTCCCCCAGTTCGGGGTCCGGCGGACTCTCGGATCCTCCATGAACAGGTCCGTATCCTCGTCCCAGAGGAAGCCTTCCGCGCGGATCAGCTTCACGATCTCCGCCAGGAAGGGAACGGGATACCTGCGCCCCATGTAGCCCTCCCGATCCAGCTGGATCATGCGCTCCACGAGGTGCAGGAAGCGGTTTTCCAGGACGGCGTCGCTGACGATATGGTGGGCGGCCAGCTGGGGCGAGAGGGGTACCGTGGACGGAAAGCCCGAGCGTTCCCGAAGGTCGTAGCTGGGGAACACGTCCCGCGCAACGCGGGTCATCATGTCGAGATTGATCGCCTCGCACAGCGACTTCTTGGTTATCTGTGCCAGGTTGCTGCGGACTTTCATCGGTCTCCAGAGCTTAACGTATTCTCTACAACACTTTATCGGATTTTTCGCCCCCGCGCCAGGGCGCCCCGACGCGGGGGAACGCCGGTCGTCGGTGCGGCTCGTCCATTCGGGAGCCCCGGTTCAACGCCGCGGGCCCCCTGGGGATCCTTGCCGGGAAGGCTTGCCAGGACCTCCCGTCCCAAGGCACCATGCGATAACCATGAACATCACAGCTCTGAGGGCTTCCCTGGAACGGCTTGTCCTCTTCGACTTCGCGCGCTCTTCCGGGCCGGGGGGGCAGAACGTGAACAAAACCAACACGAAGGCCGTGGCCCGGGTGCGGATCGGGGACCTGGAGGGGTTGTCCGAGTCGGAGAAGGAGCGGGTGCGGGAGCGCCTTGAGTCCCGCCTGAACTCTTCGGGGGAGCTTGTCGTCCACGCCCAGGAGGAGAGGTCCCAGGCTTCCAACCGGGAGTCCGCCCTGGTCCGGCTGGAGTCCCTGATCGCCAAGGCGGCGCACAGGCCCCGGGACCGCCGTCCCACCAAGCCCACCCGGGCCAGCCGCGAGCGGAGAATGGCCGGGAAGCGCGTCCGATCCGAGGTGAAGCGCGGCCGGGGCCGTCCGGAGGCGGAGTAGGTTGGGCGACCGGGCGCCTCCCCGGTGTTCGGCTGTGTCACGGAAGACTCGGTTGACTTGCCCGCAGCGCGGTCAGCGGGCTGCTTACAACCTGTCTACGCAGTTTTTCAGCAGCCTGTTAAGCTCCGCACCGGTCCAGGGAGCCGTCCGACAGGGCCGTTTCGAGGGCTCCGAGCGCCTTGTCCAGGGCTTCCCGGAGTTCGGTATAGTCCCCGGCGCTCCCGAAGACGCAGGAAGCCAGCCTGCCCGGCACGGAGCGGGCCTTCCCCTCGAGGCCCGCGCCCTTCTCCGTCAGCAGGACGGTTACCGAGCGCTCGTCGTCCCTTCTTCGGACCCTGGAAACGAGGCCGTCCCTCTCCATGCGCTTCACCAGGGGAGAGACGGTTCCCGTGTCCAGGCGGAGGCGGGCGCAGAGCTCCCCGATCGTAGGTCCGTCCGTTTCCCAGAGGGCTAGGAGAACCAGGTACTGGGAATAGGTGACTCCCAGGTCCGCCAAAAGGCTTCGGTAGGCTGCCTGCAGGGCCCGGTCCAGGGAGTAGACCCGGAAGCAGACCTGGTTCGAAAGGGAGAGTTCCGGGCTGCTCACCGGCTAAGGGCCCTCTCGATGTCCCCGGCCAGGGCTTCCGGTTCCACCGTCGGGGCGTACCTCTTTACCCGGGACCCGTCCGGCCAGACCAGGAATTTCGTGAAGTTCCATTTCACCTTGGAGCCCAGGATTCCGGGCGCCTTTTTCTTGAGCCATGCGAAGACGGGATGGGCCCCGGGGCCGTTCACCTCCGCCTTGGCCAGGACGGGAAAGGTCACTCCGTAGTTCCTCTCGCAAAAAGCCGCGATCTCCGCGTCCCCGCCGGGCTCCTGGTGGGCGAACTGGTCGCAGGGAAAGGCCACGACCGTAAGTCCCCTGTCCTTGTATTTTCTGTACAGGGCTTCCAAACCCTTGTACTGGGGGGTGAAGCCGCACTTGCTGGCGGTGTTCACCACCAGGACGGGCTTTCCCCGGAGGTTTCCGAAGTCGAATTCCTTTCCGTCCATCCCCTTGGCCTTCAACTCGAAGATTGTCTCGTTCATATGCCGAATAGCTCCTTTGTTTATATCAATTATATTGCTAACAATATAAAAAATCAAGCGGGTACCCCCGATAGAACCGAAATCCTTTCCCCCGGCCCCGTGAAAGCCCTTGCGGAATACCGGGGCCGTCACTATCATCCGGATATGGAAAAGTATTGGTTCAGCTACGAGGAAATACACAAGACCATACGGGAGCTGGCGGACCGGATCCTTGAGAGCGGCTACGAGGCGGACGCCATCGTGGCCATCGGCTCCGGGGGGTACATCCCCGCGCGCATCCTGAGGACCTTCATCAAGAAGCCCATCTGGGCCGTCGGCATCGCCTACTACGACGACAGCAACAAGCCCACGGATACGCCCCACAAGGTGCAGTGGGTGGACGAGGTGGAGCGTAAGCTGAGGGGAAAGCGCATCCTCCTGGTGGACGAGGTAGACGATTCCCGTACGACCCTGGAATACTGCATCCGCGAACTGATGGCCCACAAGCCCGCGGAGATCGCGGTGGCCGTCCTGCACAACAAGAACAAGGAAAAACGGGGGGTCATACCCCCGGAGGTGAAGCACTACCTCGCCGGCCGGGAGCTCGAGGACCGCTGGATCTGCTACCCCTGGGACGCCCTGGACATCGACGAGCAGAACCGGCAGGCGGGGTCGGCCTAGGCCGGGCGCAAGCGCGGCACCGTCATCCGCGCGGTAATGCCGCGTGACGCAAGGCCGTTTCCTTCCTTTACGGATATGCGCCGCCGTGATGGCGGCCTGTCTCTACGTCCCCGCCCTGCGAGTATGGCCGGCGGTTCCGGCCTTCTGCGCCCTCGCCGCTGCGGCCGGGGCCCTCGCCCTGCGTCCGGGCCCGGCGAGTGGGCGAGGCCGCCTGTGCGCGGTCTCCGCCGGCTTCCTCCTGGCCTTCCTGGCGGTCCGGGGCGGCGCGGAAGCAGCCTCTCCCGCGTCCCTCGGCCTCCCCGCCGGGAAGGTCGCCTGGGTGGAGGGCGTCGCGGACTCCGACTCCTCTCCTTTGCGGGGCGGCGGGCGGCGCTGGTTCCTTTCCCTCCGGGCGGCGGGCTCCCGGGATGGGGCCAGGGTTTCCGCCCGGGGGAAGGTCGCGGTGATCGCCGCCCGGGGAGCCCCGGCCGTCCACGCGGGATCCGTGCTCCGGGTCGCGGGGAAGCCCGAGCCGGACCGGTACGGGCCGGGCTGGGCGGTCTTCGCGGACGACTCGTCCGTCTCTACGCTGGGGTGGGGAAACGGCTTTTCCCGCCTGCGGGCCTCCCTTCTTTCCCGCATGGCCGAGAGCCTTCGCCGGATCGGGGGAGCCGGCGGGCCGCTCCTGGAAGCCCTGGTCCTGGGCGTCCGGGACGACCTGGACTCGGAGCTTTCCGACGCCTTCCGCCGGGCGGGGTGCTCCCACGTCCTCGCGCTGTCCGGCCAGCACCTAGGCATTCTCGCGGCGATGGTGGCCGTCCTTGCGGCTCCCCTCCTGGGCCGCAGGGGAGCCCTGATGGCGGCAGTCTTTTTGTCCTCTGTCTTCACGGCCTTCGTGGGGCCCCGACCCTCCCTGGTCCGTTCGGTCCTGATGTTCTCGTACGGCGCCCTGGCCCGGCTTATGGGACGCCCCCAGGAGGCGATGGAGGGGCTTTCGGCCGCCTTCATCCTCCAGTGCCTGTTCCGGCCGGGTTCGGAGTTGGAGCTCTCCTTCCAACTCTCCTACCTGGCCCTGGCGGGGCTCGTCTTCCTTTCCCGGCCCTTCGAATACATCCTTGTACCCCGCGTTCCTCCCCCAGCGGCCAAGGCTCTCGCGGCTTCCTTTGCTGCCCAGGCTGCGGCCGGGCCCCTGGGTTTGGCGGCGTTCGGCGCCCTCATCCCCGCGGGGGTCCTGGCCGCGGCCGTCACGGCCCCCCTCGTGGCTGCGTTCATCTGGGCGGGGATCCTGGCATCCGCGTGCGGCGCGGTCTTACCCTTCCTGGAGGGCGTCTTGCGCCGGATCCTGGAGATCTTGTACGCAGCCCTTTCCGGGGCCATGCGATTCTTCGCGGGGGCGCCGGCCCTCGCGGTCCGTCCGGGCCCCTTGCGTACCGCGGCCGCCTTCGGCGTTGCCGCGCTCGCCCTGGCCGTGTATGCTGTACCCTATGTCGACTGCCTTGTCTCCCGCCGCCGGGGTTCCGGACTACAACTCCCCGAAGGCCCTCTCGGCCTACCTGGAGGCGCGGGATCTGGGCATGCGCAAGAAGTACGGCCAGAACTTCCTGGTGAACCCCGACGTCCGGCGCCGGGTGGCCGACCTCGCCGAGATAGAGCCGGGAATCCTCGTCTGGGAGATAGGGCCGGGCCTGGGCGCCATGACCGCGGAGGTCCTGGCCCGGGGCGCCCGGGTGGACGCCTTCGAGATAGACCCGGGGTTTTCCGCGGCGCTCCGGGACATCTTCGGGCCCGAAGGACGGTTCCGGCTCCGGGAGGGGGACTTCCTCCGGACCCGGAAGGCCGCTCTGGCCGAGGGTCGGCCGGACCGGATCCTGGGGAACCTGCCCTATAACTCAGCGGCCGCCATGGTGGCGGCCATCCTGGAGGACGGACCGCCCCCGAAGCGCATGGTCTTCACCGTCCAGAAGGAGGCAGCGCGGCGCATGTCCTCCTCTCCGGGGACCAAGGACTACGCCTCCTTCACCGTGCTCTGCCGCTCGGTCTGCGAGGTCCGGGCGGTCTTCGACATAGGCTCAAGCTCCTTCTGGCCCGCCCCCCGGGTGACCAGCTCCGTGGTGCTCATGACCCCCCGGGACGACACGGCCCCGGAGGCGGGAACGGCCGGATTCACCCGCTTCGTGCGCTCCCTCTTCTCGTCCCGCCGGAAGACCGCGGTCAACAACCTGCGCGCCCTGGGAAAGATCGGGGCCGAGGTCGCCGGTGTTCTCGCGTCCCTGGGTTTCCCTGAGAACGTACGGGCCGAGGCGCTGACTCCGGACGAACTCGTTGCCTTCTATCGCGCGATAGGACCCTTGCAATAATTAATGGAGGAACCGTGATAACCCTGGAATTCATCCTGACTTCCCTTGTCGTAGTGGTAGCGCCGGGCACCGGGGCGGTCTACACCATCAACACCGGCCTCACCCGGGGTTGGAAGGCGAGCGTGGCGGCGGCCTCCGGCTGCACCCTGGGGATAGTCCCCCACCTCCTGGCCTGCATTCTGGGGCTATCGGCTATCCTGGACATGGGCGCCCGGGTCTTCACGGCCATACGGATAGCCGGGGCCCTCTATCTCCTCTATCTGGCCTGGAAGATGTGGCGCGAGGCGGGCGGCCTGGCCCTGGAGGGCCGTGGAACGGAGGTCCGGCCTCTCCGGATCGCCGCGAAGGCCGTGGCCATCAACCTCTTGAACCCCAAGCTGACCCTGTTCTTTTTCGCCTTCCTCCCGCTCTTCCTCACGAAGGGAGCCGCTTCCCCGGCGCGGGAGATGGTCGTCCTGAGCCTGGTATTCATGCTGATGACCTTCG
>CAYTYG010000194.1:3793-6329 GCA_964441515.1 uncultured Treponema sp. | reverse complement strand
GGGGAGCGCCCGTCCTGCTCAAACCCGCCGGGCCGCGGGGAATCGGGGAGGGCGAGGACCCATGGGAGGTTCCCGGGGAGGTCGCGGCCCGGCTGGCCGAGGGCGACATCATACTGTACACCGCCGGGAGGGAAGATCCCCGGGATACGCTCCTGTTTCATGCCCGGGATTCCTCGGGAAGGGTCTATCGGGTCCTGGTCGGACTCGACATTGAAGGCTTCTTCTCGTCCTACGCGGCTCCCGCCGCGGCGTCCACCCTGACGGAATACGCCGTCGAATGGGGACTCGCCCCGCCTCCCTCCCCGAATCGGGAGGACGGACAAACGCCCGTTCCCCCGGGTAAATACCGGTTCAATCCCCTGCGGGGGCTTCGAAGGACGGCCGGAGGATCCTGCCCGGCCTCGTCCACCGCGGTTTACCTGCCCCGGGTGCCCGCAACCCTGGGGGGCAGAGATTCCGGCATGCCCCCGCCCGCCGGGATACCCTCGCCTTGGCCGGGTACCTGGCGGTCCATACGGGTCGACCCGTCCGAGCCGGGATGGACCGGCGGCCCCCCGGACTTCCTCCGCACCGCGCGCTTCCAGATCCAGGGCATGCCGCTGGAGCGGGCCATCGAAATGAGGCTCTCCCTGTACTGGCTCAGCGCGTCGATCCTCCTTCTCGGGATAGGGACGGCCTTCTGCCTCAACAACCTACAGCAGGACAGGCTGGAAAGGCTGCATACCCAGGAAAGGGAGTTCGTGGCCTCCATCACCCACGAGCTGAAAACCCCCCTCACGATCATCCTCTCCGCGGCGGACAACCTCGGAAAGGGGATAATTCCCCAGGAAAGGTTGAGACAGTACTCGGACCTCATACAGGAAGAAGCCCGGCGCCTGGGACGCATGATCGACGAGGCCCTGACCCTCGCGAGCATGGAGTCCGACTCCCGCCCGCTCCCCGAGCCGGTGGACATAGAGACCCGCAAATTCCTGGAGGAGCTGCGGGGATACGTGGATCCGCTGGCGGAGCAGGCGGGCCTCCGGATCGTATGGTCCACGGACGCCCTTCCGGAAACCTTTCAGGGGGACGCCAAGAGCCTGAAGTTCATCCTGAACAACCTCGCGGCCAACGCCGTGTACCACGCGTACGCCGGCAAGGGGGCCGGGGAAATCCGGGTGACCGGCGGCCGGACCGGCAGCGGAAGCCTCGTCTTTACCGTAGAGGACGAAGGAAGGGGCGTCTCCCCCAGGGAAGCCCGGAGGATCTTCGAGCCCTTCTACCGCGACCGGGTCAGCCGGGAGAACCAGGAAAAGGGTTCCGGCCTGGGCCTGTACCTCGCGCGCAAGACCGCCCTTTCCCGGGGAGGCTCCTTGACCCTGGAAAGCCCCTACCGGGGCCTCGACGGATCCCAGAAATCCGGATGCAGGTTCGTATTGACTCTGCCGTGGACATCGGAGGTGAAACATGGATCCTAAACGGATACTGCTGGTGGAGGACGAGCCGGGAATCTGCATGACCGTAAGCGACTTCCTGGCCGCGGGCGGCTACAAGGTCACGGTCCGCGGCGACGGCGTTTCGGGGGAATCGGCCGCGCGTTCGGACTCCTACGACCTGATCCTCCTGGACCTGATGCTTCCGGGGCGGGACGGCCTTACGATCTGCGAGAACCTGCGGAGGGACGGGATCCGGGTTCCCATCCTCGTTCTCACGGCCCGCAACACGAACGCGGACACCGTGGAAGGCCTTCGGAAGGGGGCGGACGACTACCTGGCAAAGCCCTTCGACACCGCCGTCCTGATGGCCCGGATCGAGGCCCTGCTCCGCAGGGCGGCGCCCTCCGGGATAGGAGCCTCCGAGGTGGTCCGTTTCGGGGATTTCATCCTGGACCGGGAGCGCGGAACCTTGTCCAGGGACGGAAGGCCCATAGCCCTGAACGCCCAGGAATTCCGCCTGCTGGAGTACCTGACGAGCCGCCCGGGCTGCATCGTCACCCGGCAGGAGCTCCTGGACAAGGTCTGGAACTACAAGGGAGAGACCACCACCCGGACGATCGACGTACACATCGCGAAGCTGCGTTCGCACCTCGGGGAGGGGAAAAAGCCCCGGCACGTCCTGACCCTGCACGGCCGGGGCTACAAGTTCGAACCTTAAAACGTAAAAAAGCGGGCCGCGGAACCGGCGGGCCGGGCCGGCTTTTTACCGGCCCCGGACTCACTCCTCCAGGACCGCCCCCCGAACGCCCGAGGTGACCGCCTTCCGGTACCGGTTCAGGAAGAGGCTGTCCACCTTCTGCATATACGGCTTCAGCGCCGCGCGGCGCTTGGCGAGCTCGGCCTCATCGACCTTCAGGGTCAGGGTCTTGGCCGGAATGTCTACGGCTATGATGTCCCCTTCCCTCACCAGGGCTATGGGGCCGCCGGAAGCCGCCTCCGGGGAGACGTGCCCGATGGCCGCGCCCCGGGACGCCCCGCTGAACCGGCCGTCCGTGATAAGGGCCACGGTCTTGTCCAGGCCCATGCCCGCCAGGGAGGAGGTGGGGGTGAGCATCTCCCGC
>CAYTYG010000194.1:3175-3783 GCA_964441515.1 uncultured Treponema sp. | reverse complement strand
CGGCCCGCCCTTGGGGCCCTCGTAGCGAATGACCACCACGTCGCCGTCCTTGATGGCCCGGGCCTTGATGGCCGCGAACGCGTCGGCCTCGCAGTCGAAGACCCGGGCGGGGCCCGAGTGCACCAGCATCTCCGGCGCCACGGCGGACTGCTTGACGATGGAGCCTTCGGGGGCCAGGTTGCCCTTCAGGAAGGCCAGGCCGCCCTGGGCGTGGTACGGGTTGTCGACGGGGCGTATGATCTCCCCGTCCAGAACGCGCGTCTTGGCCAGGTTTTCCGCCTGGGTCCGGCAGGTCACGGTCCGGCAGTCTCCGTGGACGAGCCCGGCGTCCAGAAGCCGCTTCATCACAGCCTGCACTCCCCCGGCCTTGTAGAGGTCCTGGATGTGGTAGGGTCCGCCGGGGCTCAGGGAGCAGAGGTGCGGGACCCGCGCTCCCAGGGTATTGAAAAGGTCCAGGGGCAGGTCCAGCCCCGCGGCCCAGGCTATGGCCGGCAGGTGCAGCGTCGTGTTCGTGGAGCCGCCCAGCGCCAAGTCCAGGGCAACGGCGTTCTCGAAGGCTTTCTTGGTCAGGATATCGTCCATTCCGAGGATCATATACTCGAAGCCCC
>CAYTYG010000194.1:0-3165 GCA_964441515.1 uncultured Treponema sp. | reverse complement strand
GGGGATGTCCAGCATACCGCACACCTCTACGCAGCGGATGTTCTTTTCCAACAGCGCCATGACGGCGCGGCCCGCGTCCTTGGCCAGGCGGTCCCGCTCCGCGAAGACGGCGGGAATGGTCCCGTTCCCCGGAAGCCCCAGCCCCAGGCCTTCCATCATGCAGTTCATGGTGTTGGCCGTGAACATCCCCGCGCAGGACCCGCAGCCCGGGCAGGCCGCGTTCTCCACCTCCGTCAACTCCGCCTCGTCGGCCTTGCCCGCTATCACCTTGCCCACGGTTTCGAAGACCGTGTTGAGGTCGATGTCCTTCCCGCCCAGGATTCCGGCCAGCATGGGCCCGCCGGAAATGACTATGGAGGGAATGTTGATCCGGGCGGCGGCCATGGCCATGCCCGGGATGATCTTGTCGCAGTTCGTCACCATCACCAGGGCGTCCAGGGCGTGGCCCTGGGCCATGGCCTCTATGGAGTCCATGATGAGCTCCCGGCTCGGGAGGGAGTATTTCATGCCCTCGTGGTTCATGGCCACGCCGTCGCAGATCCCGATGACCGGGAACTCCAGCGGAAGGCCTCCCGCGGCGTAGACGCCGCCCTTGACGGCCTCGGCGATGCGCTTCAGGTGCACGTGCCCGGGGATGATCGCGTTGTAGGCGTTCACCACGCCTATCCAGGGCCGCTCCAGCTCCCAGTCCGTGTAGCCGGACGCCTTCATCAGGGAGCGGTGGGGGGCCCGCTCCAGGCCCTTTTTCGCGGAATCGCTTCTCATATTCCTCTTCCTTTCTATCGGGGCGGCAAACCCAACCCCGTTCGAGCTACACGCCCATGTTGAACAGCCGCGGCAGTATCAGCACCAGATCCGGAACGAACATGCATAGGAAAAAGACGGCGATGAGTATCAACACCATGGGGATGATGGGCCGGGTTATCCTTCCCATGGGGAGGCCCGTGATGGCGCTGGCCACGTAGATGTCGATGGCCACGGGAGGCGTCGCCATGCCTATGGCCAGCCCGACCACCATCACCACCCCGAAGTGGATCAGGCTTCCCCCCGCGGCCGCAACGGCCGGAAGGAAGATCGGGGTTAGGATGATCAGCGCGGAGGCCGTCTCCAGGAACATCCCCGCCAGCAGGATCACGACTCCTATCATGAGGTAGATCAGGAACGTGTTATTCCCGGCCAGCCCGAGTATCGCCCCGGCCACCGCCTCGGGAATCTGGTAGAACGCCAGCCCCCACCCGAAGAGCTTGGCGGCGGCTATGATGAACATGACGAGGGCGGAGGTCACGCCGGCGCCGACCACCAGGTCGTAGAATTTTTTCCAGGTCAGGGCCCTGTACACGAACGCCGCCACGAGGACCGTGTACACCACGGCCACGGCCGCGGCCTCGGACGGGGTGAACACCCCCGAGAAGATCCCCCCCAGAATGATCACCGGGGTCATGAGCCCCCAGGTGGCGGAGCCGAAGCGCCGCAGCTTGTCCCGGGCGGAAACTACGGCACCGGCCGGGTAGTTCCGGCGCTGGGCCACCCAGAGGGCGTAGACGATCAAGCCTCCGCCCATGAGGACGCCCGGAAGGAAGCCCCCCATGAAGAGCTTGGCCACGGACTCTCCGGCTATGACCGCGTAGAGCACCATGGGCACGCTGGGGGGTATGACGACCCCGATGGTGCCCGAGCTGGCTATGAGGGCCGCGGAAAAATCCACGTCGTACTTCTTCTCCTTCAAATCCGGGAGCAGGGCGGAGCCGACCGCGGCCGTGGTGGCCGCGCCCGAGCCGGAGATGGCCGCGATGAACATGGACGCCAGGACGGACACGATGGAAAGACCGCCCTTACGCTTGCCCAGCGCGGCCTCCGCGAACGCGACGATGCGCTCGGATATGCCGCCCTTGGCCAGGAGATCCCCCGCCAGTACGAAGAAGGGCACCGCCACCAGGGCGAAGGAGTTGTTCCCCTCCAGGAGCGTCTGCGGGACCATCTGCAGGGGTATGCCGCTGGCCAGGAAGACGATGAGCGAAGCCAGGCCTATGGACAGGCCGATGGGAACGCCTATGAGCATGAGGGCGAAAAAAGACCCGAAAATTATCCATCCCATCATGGCTTTCCGCCCTCCCAGGTCCGCGCTATCCCGTCCAGCAGGTGGATGGCGGTGATCGTTCCCATCACCGGGTACATGAGGTAGACCCATTTCATGGAGATCTGCAGGGCCGGCGTAAGCTGCCCCGCCTCGCTTCCCATCAGGATCGCCCCGTACACGGCCACGATGGCGAAGAATGCGAAGCCCAGGAGGTACACCACCGTCGCCAGGACGCGTCGGGCTCCCGGGGAGATCTTATCCGCCAGGAAGGTGACCGCTATATGGCTGCCCCGCTTGAACGCGACGGCGGAACCCACAAGGGAACCCAGGACCAAAAGGAAGCAGGAGAGCTCCTCGGACCAGGACAGGGCCTCGAAGAAGAACCGGAAAAACACCTGGGCGGAGGTTACGGCCACCATCGCCAGCATCAGGACGAACAGGGCCCTCTCGCTCCAGGCGTTCAATACGTCGCTGAGTCCGTGCAGGAAGGGGGCAGCGGCCCCCTTCCGATCGCTGGAAGAAAACATCCGGAGGACCTACTTCACGGCCAGGATGGCGTTGATGAAATCCTTCCCGAACTTGTCCGCGTACTGGTCATAGACCGGCTTTACGGCCTCCAGGAAGGGCTTGAGGTCCGGGGTGTCGATGGTCATGCCCTTGGCCGCGAGATCTTTCATCCACTCGGCCTCGCTGGCGTTGTTGAAGTCCCGCTCGTACTGCGCCGCTTCCTGGGCCGCCCGAAGAACGGCCTTCTGCTGGGCCGCGGAGAGCTTCTTCCAGGTAACCATGCTCATGATGATGGGGGCGGGGGCGTAGGCGTGGCGGGTGATCGACATGTACTTCTGGCTCTCGATCAGCTTGAAGGCGACGATCACGTTCAGGGGATTTTCCTGGCCGTCTATCGTGTGCTGCTGGAGGGCCGTCAGGGCCTCCGTCCAGGCCATGGGGACGGCGTTGGCTCCCAGGGCCTTGAAGGAATCCACGTACACGGGGTTCTGCATCACCCGTATCTTGAGGCCCTTCAGGTCATCCGGGGTCTTCACGGGGCGCTTGCTGTTGGTCAGGTTGCGGAATCCGCGCTCCGCCCA
>CAYTYG010000193.1:3186-6348 GCA_964441515.1 uncultured Treponema sp. | reverse complement strand
CTTGAAGCTCTCAACGGCCTTGATGGACTCGGCTATGAGGTATTCGTGCTGCATCTGGGTGTAATTGGAGATCACGTTCTGGACGATGGCCCTCAGATCCGGGGGAAGCTTGTTCCATGCGTCCTTGTTCACGAAGAAGACCTGGGGGTCGCTCGGGGCGCGTATGGGGGAAAGGTATACGTATTCGGCGACCTCGTTGAAGTGCATGTTCCAGTTGGAGGCGAGGGTCGAATACTCGAAGGCGTCGATCGTGCCGCGCTTCATGGCCTCGTAGACCTCGCCGCCGGAAATGATGACCGTGGCGGCGCCCAGGCGCTTGAAGATTTCACCGCCGTCTCCCATGCACCGGGCCTTGAGTCCCTTGATGTCCGCCATGGAAGCCAGCTTTTTCTTGGAGTGGAAGAAAACCTCTTCCGGGAGCGGGGAAAGTGCGCCCGGGAAGGTCATGACGTTGTAGCCTTCCATCATCTTGTTCATCAGGTCCGCGCCGCCGCCGAAATTGAACCAGGACCGCAGGACTTCGCCGGGCAGGGCGCCGGGCCGGGAGCTGATTAGCCCCGCGGCGGACCACTTGTCCAGGTTGTACATCGGGCAGGTATACGCCATCTGGAGCACGTTCTCATGGATCGCGTCCACCTCCTTGTAGGCCGGCACGATGGACCCGCCCACGAAGGCCTGAACCTCCAGCCGTCCGCCGGTGGCCTCCGTGATCGCGGCGCAGACCTTGTCGTGGTAGATCTGGGACGGGTCGGACGCCGGCCCGTGTCCGGAGGACTTCCAGACGATCTTCTCGACCGGCGCAGCCGCGGGTCCCTCCGACTTCGCCGGCCCGCCGCAGGACGCGGCGAGTGCAACCGCGAGTACAGCCGCGGACAGGATCAAGGCCGTGTTTCTTTTCCGCATACATGTCTCCTTAGTCTCGAACAATATTCCCGGCCCGGACGCCTAGCCGCCGGGCCTTTGGACACGTTTTTACTCGGGAATCACGAGGGAACTCCCCGTACGGTTGTGGAAATAGGCCCTCTCCGAACCTTCCAGACGCTTCATGGCGGAGGGGCCCGTGCAGTGGGATACTCCGATCGTCCCGATTTTTTCCTTCGCGAGATACTCCAGCGAAGCCGTCACCCCCGATTCCGAGGCTTCCACGAGATGCGTTCCGCCCAGCACGGCCCGTATGGGCCGGCCGAAACGGGCCTTGACCGCGTCGATCATGTTCTTCAATCCGGGATGGGAGCAGCCCAGAAGCACGATCATCCCCTGTCGGGACTCGACGGCCACGAGGACCTCATCCTCGAACGCGTCGGGAACGAACTCCGTTCCCTTGAGAAGCTTGAACCTCGGATTTACCTTTTCGTCCGGGTGGACCCGAGGGAAGGTTCCGAGCACGTACACGCCGGGTACCAGCTCCAGACGCGGTTCCGAAACCTCCATACAGGGGATTCCGCGCCCGTCAAGGAAGCCCCGGTCGAAGTCGTTGCCCAGGTACTCGCAGCCTCCGTTCCTCTCCGCGTACTTGGCCTCGAAGAAGCCCCGGCCCACCACAAGCGTACGGGACCCGGGCAGTTCCGCCAGGGCGCGGAAGCCCCCGGAGTGGTCGTAGTGTCCGTGGCTCAGGACGACGAACTCGGCTTTCCCGGGGTCGAGCCGGAGCTTCCGCGCGTTCTCCAGAAAGGCCCCGGACTGGCCCGTATCGAACAGGACGGCGCGGCCCCCCACTTCTATAAAAAAGGAAATCCCGTGTTCGTGCTTCAAGGCCAGATGCTCTCCGGCCGAGTTTTCGACAAGGGTCGTTATCCGGATCATCCTGCTTCTCCCTTCCCGGCTCCCATGGATTTCTTGATGTCCGCGAGGGCGTTGTGGAGATGCTCCTCCATCCGCCGTTCCGCAAGCGCCCGGTCGTGGAGCTTGACAGCCTCCACGATCGCACAGTGCTCCGGGATGGTCTTTCGGATGCGTCCCGGAACGTGGAGGCTGGAGATCCAGCTTTCCGGAAGGGACTGGGTCATCGTCTTCATGATCATGAAGAGGGTGCGGTTCTGCGTCGATTTGGCAAGTTGGAGATGGAATTGTTCATCCAGCTTTATCATTTCCATGGCGCCTTTCGACTCGGCCTGGACACGGTAGGCTTCGCAGATCTCCTCCAGCCTCCGGATGTCCTGGGCGTCCGCCCGGTCCGCGGCGTACGCGGCAGCCTTTGTGTCGATGATGAGCCGTATCTCGAAATGCTCCGAGACGGAGGCTTCGTTTTGCCGGAGCCATTCCGCGAAGGCCTCGCTGTTCTTCTGGCGGGGGTGGGAGACGAAGATGCCCTTCCCCTGCCGTACGCTCAACCGGCCCGTCACTTCCAGGAGCCGGACGGCTTCCCGGATGGAAGAACGGCTGACGCCCAAAACCCGGGCAAGCTCGTTTTCCGAATGGAACCGGTCTCCCGGCGAAAAGCCCCCTTCATCCAAGATGCGGTTGATCTCCTCCACCACTTGGTCGGACAACCTGATTTTCCGTATCGGCACAAAACGCCCCCAAAGTTGTATGATGTCAACTTGTCTGACAAGTAGACATCTTGCGCCCGCTTTTGCGTTCTGTCAAATTTTTTTTCCTGTTTTGGGACGGGTATCCCGGTCCGTATCCCGGACTGTCCCCATCTCCGGGCAAATAAGATCGCCCGTAGACGGAACAAGAGGGTCCGGGAGACGATTCCTAGCAATCCGCATCGGGCGGCCGGTCGAAAAGCGTGCAATACTATGCAAGGGGAAAGGAAGCCAGACCCTGCCGCGGAAGGAAGGAGGCCGGAAATGCCCTACCATCTCGACTTTAAGAAAACGAGCCTGGAGGATTTGAGGAAAAGGATCGAGCGCACCGACCTGATCCCGAGCATGGTCCCCCTGATGGAAGACCTCGAGGGAAAGCTAGCCGCGCTCCGGAAGACCGGCATCTCGAACCTCGAGGACCTGAGCCGAACCCTCCGCGGCGCGGCCGGGCGCGCGCGCCTGGCGGCGGAGTCGGGGGTCGAGGAAGGCTACCTCGTACTCCTGCGCAGGATGATCGAGGCCTTCCGTCCCAAGCCGGCGCGCCTGGGGGAGTACGCCGGCGTCGACCCCGCCGTCGTCTCGGCCCTGGCGGCCGCCGGAGTCCTCACCTCGGCCGGACTGGCGGTCGCCGTCC
>CAYTYG010000193.1:0-3176 GCA_964441515.1 uncultured Treponema sp. | reverse complement strand
TCTACCAGGCCGCGCCGGACGAACGGACCGGGGCCGAGTTGGCCCATAGGGCGGGCGTCCCGGAGGCGTCGGTGCGGGAGCTTCGCGGCCTGGCCGACCTTTCGCGCGTCCAATGGGTGAGCCCGACCTTCGCACGCGCCCTCTACGAAGCCGGCTACGGGAGCTGTTCCGACGTCGCGGCCGCCAGGGCCGAGGATGTCTACGAGGCCGTGCTGCGGGCCAACGGGGGAGGGAAATACTACAAGGGCAAGGTCGGACTTAGGGATATGCGCCGGCTTGTCCAGCTGGCCGGGGAGCTTTCCTGACTGGAACAAGCCTCGGGTGTCCCTCCCCTATCGGGAGGGGGCGAGCCCGTGCCGTGCGTCCTGGGCCCGGCCGGAGACGAAGAGCAGGGCGCCCCCTCCCAGCGAAAGGCACGCGGCCAGAATGAAGACCGCAGCGCCCCCGGCGGCGCCCATCAGGAAGCCGGCCGCGGGCGCTGCAAAAGCCCGGCCCAGCTCGCTGGCCATGGAAAGCCCCATATAGCGTCCCAGCAAGGCCGGCCGCGCGTGTTCCGGTATATAGCGCACCTGCACGGCCGAACCCCACACCTCCCCCAGGCTCAGGACCAGCATGGCCGCCAGGAGGAGCGCCGGGAACCGGAAAAACGCGAAGCCCAGGAATCCCGCGGCGAACGCCGTCTTCGAAAGGAAAGCCGAAGGGGCTATCGGGGCTAACCGCAGAAGGCGCGACACGGGCAGCTGCATCGTGACGCAGACGAAAGCGTTCATCGCAAGAACCGCCCCGTAAACCCATAGGGGTACCCCGGACGCCCTTAGGTGGAGGGGCAGGAAGCTCTGGATGAGGTCGTAGGCCCCCCATACCAGGGTCATTCCGCCGGTCCACAGCCAGAACCCCGCGTCCCGGGCTAACTCGCTCCAGGCGGCCTTTTCGGCCGCTTTTTCTCTGAAGGATCCTGTCTTCCCGGGCTTACGGCTTCCTACCCGACGAACATCCGGGCCGGATCGCCCCGGAGCCGATTCGGGGACGGCCAAGGCGATGTAAAGGCCCACCACGAGGTTCAGGGTTCCCCCCAAAAGGAAGCCGGCCCGGGGGGAGGCCTGAAACACGGCGACCCCGGCCAGGGGCCCGAAGCCGAAAGCCGCGTTGATCGCGATGCTGTTGAGCGCGAAGGCCTCGGAACGCCGCTCCGGGGGGCAATGGTCCGACAGGGCGGCGCTGGTGGCTGGTCGGTAGAATGTACGAGTGAGGCCGTTCAGGAAGTTCAGGAAGGCCAAGAGGACGGGCCGGGGACCGGCGAAGGCGAAGCCGAACATGGCCAGGGCGCTGGACGCCACCCCGAGGATCTGCACCGGCTTGCGCCCCCACCGATCCGAGAGCTGGCCGCCCCAGGCGCCGAAGACGACGTTGGCCAGGGGCGCCGCCCCGAGGACCAATCCCAGGGTCCCCAGGTCCACACCGGAATCCCTCATGTAGAGGCTCAGGTACGGGACGACCATGAACCTGCCGCAGGACTCGAGGAAGGTGGCTCCGACCAAAAGCCAAACCGCCCGGGGGAAGGAGGCCAGATAGGCGGCGCCCCGGGACGCCAAGCCGGCGGCCGCGGAGGCGGCCCGCGCGAGTCTGTCGTTGTTCTGTTCCGGCATGGGGGAAGTATGTCCCGAAACGCCGCCCCCGCGCTACACCCCGCCCCCTAAAGCCCGCGGGGCGTTTCGGACTCCGCCCTCACTCCCCAAGAGCGGATGCCGGCGGGGGTTCCGCGGGCTTCCCCAGCTCCCGGAGCCCCCGGTTCAGGAAGGCCAGGGCGCTTACCAGGCCCATGGCCGCCCCGGATCCGGCCAGGAGCCACTCGATCCGGAGCAGATCCCCCAGGGGTCCGAAGACCAGCATGCCCAGGGGCATCATCGAGGAGGAGAGCATGGTGAAGAGGCTGAAGACGCGCCCCAGGAAATCCTCCTCCACCCGTTCCTGGATCAGGGTGACGAAGGGCGTGTTGAAGGCGGGCATCACGGCGCCGAACAGGCCCATGAACACGAGATAGAGCCAGAAGGGAGGGCCCAGTCCCAGGAAAACGGCGCAGACGGACATGGACAGGGCGGACGCCAAGATGGTAGTCATCCGGTTGCGGAAGCCCCCCAGGGCGGCCAGCAGGACTCCCCCCGCGATCATCCCCAGGGAGAACACCGCATCCAGGGCCGTGAGCCGCCAGACCTCGGCCCCGTAGCTCCTCGCCGTCTGAAGGGGCGTGAGGAAGGCCGAGGGCGCGATCAGGAACATCACGAGCCCGAGGTAGACGAAGAAGGTCCCCAGGGGCCTGTGGGACCGCACATACCGGAAACCGAGCCGGAGGTCCTCGAGATAGCCCGTCGCCGGGTGTCCCAAGGCCTTGGCGTGGGGAGGGACGGGAAGGAAAAAGACCAGGAGGAATATAGCCGCAGCCGCTGTGGCCACGTCAAGGAAAAAGAAAACCGGTAGGGATGCGACGCTGAGAAGGAGCCCCGCGAGCATGGGAGAGACGAAGGAGAGGGCGGACTGTATAGAGCCGTTCAGGGCGTTGATCCTCATCAGGGCCTCGGGGGCGGCCATCTGCGGGAGGATAGCCCCCACGGCGGGGCCCTGGAAGGCCTGTCCCGCCGCCCGGAACGCCAGCGCCGCAAAAAGGAGCGCGGTCGACTCGACGCCCGCCCGGTAGACGAAGGCCAGGGCAAGGGTCACCAGGGCTATCGTGGCGTCGGAGGCCAGGATGATCCGCTTGCGGTCGTGCCGGTCCGCGAATACCCCGGCGAAGGGCGAGAGAAAGAAGGAAGGCAGGAAGGTGGCCAGGACCATCAGGGTCATCATCGAGCCCGATTTCGTCTGGAGGATCACGCGCCAGATGATGGCGTACTGCACCAGGGAAGACCCCAGGAGGGACAGGGCCTGGCTGGCGAGGAAGACCGTGACGTTTCGTTTCCAGCGCCGGGGCGGTGGCGGGGAGGCGGCGCCGCCGGTTTCCGTTTCGCTCATAGCCCCATAAGATACCGAGGGCAGGGTCGGCGGGAAAGGGAAAGAACGAGTATAGAGCACCGGAGCGGCGACGAATGATAAATAGAAATTTTGGACAACTTCATCTTCGGGTTATTTCTAGCAGGCTGTTGAAATTCCCCAAACCACCCCCTTCATGGCATACTGTCACG
>CAYTYG010000192.1:0-6353 GCA_964441515.1 uncultured Treponema sp. | reverse complement strand
TGGAGACGGCTTGGGGAAAGCCGCCTCGAATAAGAGCGGACCCCGCCGGCGTTCGGCTATTTCAAAGCCCGGGAGGAGTTCAGCACCGCCAGGAGGGCCACCCCCACATCCGCGACAACCGCCTCCCACATGTTCGCCAGCCCCGCGGACCCCAGGGCCAGGAAGGCCAGCTTAAAACCCAGGGCGAGGACGATATTCTGGCGCACGATGTTCCGGGTGCGCCGGGCCCGGGTAACGGCCTCCGCTAGGCGGGAGAGCTCCCCGGTCATGAGCACGGCGTCGGCGTTCTCCAGGGCCGCGTCCGCCCCAGCCCCCATGGCTACGCCCGCGTCGGCGCGGGCAAGAACGGGGGCGTCGTTGATCCCGTCCCCGACGAAGAGGGTACGCCCCTTCGCTCCATGATCCAGGATCTCCTCCAGCCGCTCCAATTTCTGGTGGGGAAGGAGTCCGTGATGGACCTCCGAAATGCCGAGCCGACCGGCCGCGGCCCGGGCGGGGCCCTCCGCGTCGCCCGTGAGTAGGACGAACCGCTTCACGCCCATCCCGCGCAGCCTGGCCAGGCCTTCCCCGGCGTCCGGTTTTAAGGCGTCCCCCAGGCGCACCAACCCCGCCCAGACGCCGTTTTCGGCCACATGGACCTCCGTATCCCCGGCGGAATCGCTTCCTTCGGCGCGGTATCCGGGAATTCGGACACCCTCCGAGGACAGGAAGGCGGCCGTGCCCGCGGCTATTCTCGCCCCGGCCCGCTCCAGCACGACGCCGCGCCCGGGAAGCTCCCGGAAGGAGACTTCGGGGCCGCCGCCCGCCCGGGGGATTCCGGCCGATGTCCCGTCGGCCTCGAACATCCGGCCGGCTGCCTTTCGCATCGCGGCGGCTATGGGGTGGTTGGAACCTTCCTCCGCGGCGGCGGCAAGGGCCAGGATCTCCGTTTCCGTCCGCCCCTCTGCGGGCTGGACGGACCGTACATCGAAGTCCCCCGCCGTCAGGGTGCCCGTCTTGTCGAAGACCACGGTCCGCGCATCGGCCAGGACGTCGAAGGCTTGGGACCCCTTCACCAGGATGCCCCGGCGGGCCGCCCCGCCGAGCCCCGCGAAGTAGCCCAGGGGAACGCTGATCACCAGGGCGCAGGGGCAGGATATGACCAGCATCACCAGGGCCCGGTACGCCCAGGCGGAGAATTCCTGGCCCGGGACCAGAAGGGGAGGGAGGACCGCGACGGCCGCGGCGACCCCGACGACAACGGGGGTGTACCAGCGCGCGAAGCGGGTGATGAAACGCTCGGTCCGGGCCTTGGCGTGGGACGCGTTCTCCACCAGATCCACGATCCGGGCCGCGTAGGAGCCCGAGGCCGGGCGGGATACCCGGACGGTCAAGACCCCTTCCTGGGCTATGGCGCCCGCCAAGACCTCGGAGCCCGGGACCGCGCGGCGGGGGACCGACTCCCCGGTGAGGGCGCTCGCGTCCAGCCAGCCCTCCCCGGACTCCAAAATCCCGTCCAAGGGCACGCGCTCGCCGGGCAGGACCCGGACGAGCTCCCCGACCTCCACGGACTCGGGGCGGACCGCCTCCGTAACACCGCCCCGGACTACCCGCGCGGTATCGGGCCGAAGGGCCAGGACGCTCCGTATGGAGCGGCGGCTCTTAAGGGCCGCGGCCTCCTGGAACATCTCGCCGACCCTGTAGAAGACCATGACGCCCACGGCCTCCTCGGGATGGCCTATGGCGAAGGCCCCCAGTGTGGATATGGTCATGAGGAAAAGCTCGTCGAAGGGCCGGCCGGCCAGGACGTTCCGGACCGCGCCCGCCGCCACGTTCCAGCCCGCGGCCAGGTAGGACATAAGGAAGAGGAAACCGGGTAAGAGGGCGGCGGGACCCTCTCCCGGGGCCTTCAGCTCCAGGACGGCCGCCAGGACCGCCGCCGCGCAGGCCGCGCCCAGGGAAAGCCAATTCCCAAGGGCTCCGGGATCGTCGGATGGCCGGGAGGCCCGGGCAGGCTCGCCTACGTGTTCGTGCCCGTGGTTCGCGACTGCGCAGGCGCCGCAGGCGCATCCCGTATCCGCGTTCTTACGCGTTTCCATGACGAAGCCCCTCCTCGGACAGGTGCTCCTCGGCTACGGCCAGGATGGCCCGTACATGGTCGTCGTCCAGGGCGTAAAAGACCGTCTTCCCGTCCCGCCGGAACCGAACCAGGCGGGCCCGCTTCAGGACCGCCAGCTGGTGGCTCACCGCGGACTGGGTCATTTCCAGGGCGGCCGCGAGGTCGCACACGCAGAGCTCCGCCGCCGCCAGGGCCCCGAGAATTCGGAGCCGCGTGGGGTCCGAAAATACCTTGAACAGCTCCCCAAGCTCCAGGAGCCTGGAAACGGGGAGCTGGGCGGACAAGGCCCGCCGTATCTTGTCCTCATGGAGGGTCGAACACTTGCAGATCTCTATGCCGGTTGACGCTTTCATTGCCGTATCCTCCCGCCCGGGAGCGGTATTTTATATGAACACATGAACATATATTCATATAATAAGTAATCGACTGGAAGTCAAGGGTTCCCCGAGACAATCCTCCGAAAAGACGGTTCTCGTTCCGGGGGCGCTGCCGACGGGGGTTTCGGGGATGCGCCGAAGCGCATCCCTACGCCACTCAGAGTCCGCCGGCCAGCACGGGAATGGAGATGAAGTTGCCCAGGGCCCCGCCCAGGCTGGAGAGGAAAAAAATGAGGAGGATGTGGGTCACCCGGTTGCGGTAGAAGCCCCTCAGGGTGGAGATATCCTCGTTGAGGTTCTCGAAGTCCCGTACCGAGGGCTTCCGTACGAAGGCCTCCACGATCCCCGCGAACATCCCGACCCCGACCAGGGGATTCAGCGTGGCCGCGGGTGCGGAGAGAAAGGACGCAAGAACGGTCAGGGGGTGCGCCATGCAGAGGAGGGAGCCCAGGGCCGCCAGGGACCCGTTGAGCAGGACCCATCTCAGGACCATCCGGAGGCTGACATCCGCACCGGACCGGAAAAAGCCCGCGGCTATCAGCCCCACCAGGGCCAGGGGGACGATCCAACCCAGGGCTTTCGAAAGGAGGGCAGGCGGAGGAAGGACATCCAGGTCCGCCACGTCCGTATCCGCACGGCCATCGGAGAACCTCCGGAGCCAGTCCTCCAGCCCGTCCAGATGGCCCGCCCCCACCACGGCCACCACGGAAGACTCCGCCTGCCCGTAGATCTTCGCCGCCAGGTAGCGGTCCCGCTCGTCGATCAGGACCTCCTTGACCGAGGGCATGTAGTCGGCCAGCTCCCGCATCATTCCGTCGAGCTCGTCGCGCTCCTTGAGCTTCTCCACCTCCTCGGGGGAGAGCTTCTCGTTGGAGACCACCCCGGACAGGAGGCTGGCCAGGAGCTTGGACTTTCCCCACAACCCGGACTTCCCCCAGGCGCGGCGAAGCGTGGTCTGGACCTCCCGGTCGCAGAGGCTGAAAGGTATTCCCAGGCGCTCCGCGGCCGATACCGCGGCAAGCATCTCTTCCCCGGGCTTGACGCCGATGTCTCCGCCCAAACGCCGCTGGAAGGAGGAAAGGGCCAGGTTGGCCAAAAGGAGAAAACCCTTGCCCTCCCGCAGGACCTTGCCTATATCCAGGCTCTCCCAGGAGGAGGTCTTCGTCATGGATTTGTACCGGCCCTCGTCCAGCTCGACGCAGACACGCCCCGGCTTTTCCGATTCGATGATGGAGGCCACTTCCTGGATGCTCTCCCGGGAGACATGGGCCGTGCCCACAAGGACGAAGGTCCTGCCCCCCAGTTCTACGCGGCGTACGTTCTGCATTCGATTCTCCCGGTCAGAATTCGCGGCTTGCGCGGAGTATCATTCAAGGACCGCCCGGCCCTAGCGTCCGGCGTCGAGCTTCTCCAGCTCGCGCTCCGCCAGGCGGTTTTCCAGTATTCCCTCCCGGCCCATATCCCGGACCATGAGGATGTATCGGGCTCCCAGGGTCTTCTCCCCCTGGATGATCCAATACTGCCCAAGGTAAAAAAGCATGGCCGCGCGGGTGTCCAGGCTTTTTTCCGAGGAGACCCGGGCCTCGAACTCCGAGGACGCGTTGTTGCGCTCCTGCAGGAGCCTCAGGATGAGCCAGTGGAGGTTATGGGTTTCCCGGTTCACCCGGGCGATGGCGCTCGTCGCGAGGGTCTTGCCCGCATCGGCCTGGCCCGCGCGGTACGCGGAGATGACGGCCAGTATGGCGTACTCGAAGCGGCCGGGGGAATAGAAAAAGGCTTTCTCGAATCCCTCCCGGGCGCGGACGAAATCCCCGAGCCGGAAGGAGGTCGTGCCGATGGACTCGAAGGCGTACCAGTAATCCGGGTAGAGCGCGACGATCTTCTCGTAGTCGGCCCGCGCCCGCTCGTCCTTTCCGGCCTGCTCCAGCATGCCGCCCCGGTAGACGTAGGGGAGGAAGTATTCCGGGTCCAGCTTGATGGCTGCGTCGAAATCGGCCGTCGCCTCGTCGAGCCGCCCAAGGTCCATGAGGAAACGGCCCCGCTCGATGCGGTACCAGGCCACTTCGGAATCCATCTTCACGGCGGCGTCCAGGTCGTCCAGGCTTTCCTTGTATTTACCTAGCCGGTAGCGGACGCGGCTCCGGTCCGCCAGGGCCTGGGAGGACTCCGGGTGGGTCTCCACGGCCTTCGTCGCGAAGAGTTCCGCATCCGCGGGCTTGTCCCGGTGCAGGAGCGACCGACCCATCCCAAGGAGGGCGGAGAGGTTCTCCGGATCCGAAGCCAGGCTCTTTCGGTAATACTCCTCGGCCCGGAAATAGTTCTTCCCGGCGTACCAGATATCCCCGTAGGCGGCCAGGGCTTCCGCGTTCCCGGGATCCGCCGCGAGAACCTTGTCCAGGGCAGAGCGCAGGGCTCGTTCGTTCCCGGCAAACCGCTCCACCTGGGCGGCCGCCAGCAGGGCTTGGGTATTACCGGGCTCCGCCGCCACGGCTTGGGCTGCGGCCTCGCGGGCCTCGTCGAACTTTCCGGAAGAGATGAGCACGGAGGATAGGAGCACGCGGTACTCGTTCTTTTCCGGAGACGCGGCGATCATCTCCCGGAGCGAGGTTTCCGCGGAAGCGAAATCCCCTTCGGAAAGCCGGCGGGAAATTTCTTCCATCCCTCGGATTTCGATTTCCTGGGGGGTTGGGGCCTTCTCTGGAGGCGCCGCCGAGGAGGCGCGTTCGGGACCGCCTACGCAGGACACAGCCAGGAAAACGGCAACGGTGAGAAGGGCCGGCGCTGTGAATCGGAATCCTCGCATCTTCATACTCCGTTCGCTCGATGTCGGGCGAGCGCCCTATTATGGTACCTATTTTTAGGACGGTATACAAGGTCGGGGCGCCCGGGAAGGATCTCCGCGCGCCCGCCGCACCGGCCGCCGAGGCCGTACGATGTTGCATTCCGGGAGAAAACCTGTTAAAGTCCGCCCATACTATGAAAGTAGGCGCATTCGGCCGGGGCTTGGCGCTCGCAGTTCTTTATATCGGCATACTCCTGGTCCTGGTGGTGTGGCAATTTCCAATAGATGGAGAATTTACGCTGGCCAGCGGCGACTTTGTCCTGCGGGTCGAGCGGGGAAATACGGAAGGCTCCCTGCTCTCCGGCGTCCTCGGCTACGGCGGCCTGACGCTCCGATTCTCTCCCTCCCGGCCCCTGGCGTGGACGGCCCAGGACGGCACCCGGATGAGCGCCGTCCCCAAGTCCTTCAAAACAACGGCGGACGGCTTCGTGGTGTACTTCTCGGACGGTCTGGAGCTCCGCGCCTACTCCGCCAAGGACCCGGTATCCCGGGCGGGCTTCGAGTTCGTCCGGCGGGGCGGCGCGCTCAAGAACGTCACCCTTACGGTCGAGACCGCCCGGCGATCCCGGATTTCCCAGGAAAAGAAATCCTTCTACCTCCTGGGCCCGGGCAGCCGGTACCTCATCGAGGTTCCGGAAGGGTCCTTCTCGGCGGACCGGAAAACGATCACCCTCCCCTTCCTTCGCGGAAGGGTAGCCCCGGTCCTCCTGACCCGGGCCGAGGAGGACGTACCGGCCGCATCCGTCCGCTTCCTGGAGCAGGAAGCCCTGGATCCCGCGGCTTTCACCCGCGAGATTTCCGCCTGGAGGGACAAGGCCTGGCGGGGGCTCTCCTCCGAACGCTTCGCTCCGGAGAGCCTTCGGTGGAGGGACGCTTCGGGAGAGGCCGCCTTCTCGGAAACGGCCCTGACGGCCTACCTGGCGGAAGCCCTTTCCCGGGGATCGGGGCTCGCGGCCCTGGAGCAGGCCCGGACCGCGAACGCTCTCTATCCCGACCGGCTCACATACCTTTCCGTACCCTACCTGGGGCATACGAC
>CAYTYG010000191.1:0-6362 GCA_964441515.1 uncultured Treponema sp. | reverse complement strand
ATTCCCTGTCCGCCGCCTCGGAGGACGAGAAAGTGGCGCGGGACTATGTCCTTTCCGGCGAGGCGGACCTCGTCATCGACATCGTCGACGCTACCAACCTGGAGCGGAACCTCTACCTCACGACGCATCTTTTGGAGATGGGCGTTCCCCTCCTGGTGGCCGTCAACATGATGGACCTGGCCGAGAAGAGGAACATCGGGATAGACATCCCGCACCTGGAGACCCATCTCCGTTGCCCCGTCGTGGGCCTCAGCGCCGTGGACGGCAAATCCGTGGAGGGATTGAAAGAGCGCCTCAAGGAGGCGGCCGGGCAGAGACGGGCGGCCTCGGCGGACTTCGAGTACCCGGACGAGGTGGAGGCGCAGATCCGGAAGCTCCAGGCGGGGCTCGAGGGGACGGCCGCGAGCCTGGGAGCGTCCATCCGATGGACGGCCGTCAAGCTCCTGGAGGGCGACCGGTTCGTCGAGGAACGGCGGGCGGAGCGGAAGGAACGGAGCGCCGCGGCCGTCGCGGATGCGCAGAGGCAGATAGAGAAGATTCTGCGGGAATCGCCGGACATGGTGATCGCGGACGGGCGCTACGGCTTCATCCAGGGCATCACCAAGGACGTGCTGAAGAAAACCCACCGGAGGGAATACGTTTCGGACAGGATCGACAAGATCGTACTGAACCGCGTCCTTGGCATCCCGATATTCCTCGCGGTCATGTACCTCGTGTTCTGGGTGACCATCCAGGCAGGGGGAGCCTTCATCGACTTCTTCGACATACTCTTCGGCGCCGTCTTCGTGGACGGCTTCGGAACCCTCCTTGGGAACCTCGGGGCCCCGCCGTGGCTTACGGCCATCCTGGCCGGCGGGGTGGGGGCGGGGGTCCAGACGGTCAGCACCTTCGTCCCGATCATCTTCTTCATGTTCCTGATGCTCTCCCTCCTGGAGGATTCCGGTTACATGGCCCGGGCCGCCTTCGTGATGGACCGGTTCATGCGGTTCCTGGGTCTGCCGGGAAAGTCCTTCGTGCCCATGCTCGTGGGCTTCGGCTGCACAGTGCCCGCCATCCTGGGCACCCGGACCCTGGAGAGCCGTAGGGACAGGATCCTCACGATCTTCATGACGCCCTTCATGTCCTGCGGGGCGAGGCTGCCGGTCTACGCCCTTTTCGGGGCCGCTTTCTTCGGGCGCGACGCGGGGCTCGTGGTCTTCTCCCTCTATATGGCGGGCATAGTCCTGGCCATCCTGACGGGGCTTCTGCTCAAGAAGACCCTCTTCCGGGGCGAGCCCTCGCATTTCATCATGGAGCTGCCCCCCTACCACGCCCCGAGGTTACGGCACATCATGATCCACACCTGGAGCCGCCTCAAACACTTCATGTTCCGGGCGGGCAAGGTCATCGTCATCGCCGTGACCCTGCTGGGATTCCTGAACACGATCGGCACGGACGGAACCCTGGGCAACGAGGATTCCGAAAACTCGGTGCTCTCCGTGGTTGGGACGGCCCTCACCCCGATCTTCGAGCCCATGGGGGTGGAGAAGGAGAACTGGCCCGCCACGGTGGCCATCTTCACGGGCCTCTTCGCCAAGGAAGCCGTGGTGGGAACCCTGAACGGCCTGTACGGCCAGATCGACGCCCGGTCCCCGGCGGAACCCGAGGAGGCCGAACCCGCCGGGGAGGCCTCCGAGTTCGAGGAGGAGGGGTTCGACTTCTGGGGAGGCGTAGCCGAGGCCTTCGCCTCCATCCCCGAGGGGCTTTCCGGGGTATTCGGAGGACTGGCGGACCCCATGGGAGTCGGCATTATAACCGACGACGAGGCTGCGGTGGCCGAGGAAGTGGAGGCGGACGAGACGGTCTTCGCGGCCATGCGCAAGTATTTCTCCCGCGGGGCTCCCCAAGCCTATGCCTACCTCTTGTTCATTCTGCTCTACTTCCCCTGCCTCGCGGCCATGGGCGCCGCGTTCCGGGAGATGGGATCGGGGTACGGAACCCTTCTGATGGTCTACCTGACGGTCCTGGCCTGGATCGTGGCGACCCTCTTCTACCAGATCACGGTGGGGCACAGCGCGGTCTGGATCTTCGTTCCCCTTGCCGCGATCGTACTGATGGCCCTTGGGTTTTCGCGGCTTGGCCGGAGAAACTCCTTTGCCCGGAAAGTCGAAGGATGAAATAATATAAAAACGTAGCCTGCCGCGGGGTGTCCGATAAGCCGATCGCTTGTCGGACACCCCTTTTTCAAGGCCGGCTCCGGCGGCAGGCTAGGTTTCCTCGGCACCTTGCCCGAGTTCCGGCAGGTGCTTCCAGTAGCGGCGGGGCAGGAACCGCAGCCGGAGCCGGGGATTGGACCGGGAGGGATTCTCGGCAGCCCGGTAATAGGCGCGCCACAGGTCCTCGGAGTCCCCGAAACCCCGCCGGGAACCGGATGCGCGGGCCTCCGTGTCCGCCGAGGGCGGCCAGGGGGCCTCGATTCGGACGATGCGCCCTCCCCGGGAGGCTATCTCCGTTTCCCTGCGCAGATCCACGATGCGGAAGGGCTCGGCCCCGAAACGGCGTAGGAAGTGCCGCCCCAGGATGTCCAGGATATCGTTGTCCGGCTCGAAAACGGCCGTCAGGACGCCCCAGGAATCCGGCGCGAACCGGAGGAGCCCCCGGAATCGGTCGATCTCCCGGCGAACCCGGTAGGCGGCCAGGAGGACGGCGGGAGCCGGGGCGCGGGAACGGTCCAGGGCGGCCGCCGGGCCCTCCCGGATCGCCCGGGTCGCCCAGGCCGCCGCCTCCCGTTCCGGGGAGGGCTCCGCCCGCAGGGCGTACTCGAAGTCCCGCCAGATCGACTCGTCCACGGCCCTCAGGGCGGCCTCTATAAGGTCCGGCGATGGGACTGCCCCGGGTTCCGGAAGACCGGGAGGTTTTCCGGGCCGAGCTCGCGGCTGGGGCGGATCGAAGAGGCCGGGCTCCGGGTCCGGCTCCTGCGTGTCGGCAAGGAGGGCTCCGGTGTCCCGGAGCGCGCGGGTAAGGCGGTCCTCGAAGCGGTCCGGGAGGCTCAAAACGAGAACTCCATCTGGGCCGTATTCCCCGAAAGAGGCCGGGCGGCCGGGGCGAGCCCGGGGCCGGCATCCGCAAGGAGAGCCCGGAGCCGGACGGGGTCGGGGTCCGCCCCCGCGAAAGCCCCCCGTACCGCAGCGAAGTGCCGCGCCCGCTTCATCGCGACGCCCAGGCGGGAAAGGGTTTCCAGGGAGAGCCGTCCCGCCCTGCGGGTTTCCAGGATGCGGGAGGCCCCGGTCACCCCGATCCCCGGAACCCGGAGCATCTCCTCCCGGGACGCCCGCGCGAGGTCCACGGGAAAGAAGTCCAGATGCCGAAGGGCCCAGGCGGTCTTTGGATCCACCTCCGCCTCCAGGTCCGGATTCGACTCGTCCACCAGCTCGTCCACGGAAAATCCGTAGAACCGGAGGAGCCAGTCCGCCTGGTACAGGCGGTGCTCCCGGAGCAGGGGAGGCCTCCCGGTCGGGAGCCGCGGATCGAGGTTTACGGGGACGAAGGCGGAGTAGTAGACCCTGCGCATCCGGAGCTTGCCGTAGAGCCCCGCGGCGAGGCGAAGGAAGGCGCTGTCCGGCTCCGGGGAGGCCCCGACGATGATCTGGGTGCTCTGCCCGGCGGGGGCGAAGGGAGGGGGCCGGAACCTTCCCCAGCTTGGGGAAGCGGACTCGGATATCCGCCCCGAGAGGAAGCGCATGGACGAGAGTATCTCGCGTCCGTCCTTCTGGGGGGCCAGGGCGGCAAGGCTTCCCGCCGTGGGCAGTTCTATGTTCGCGGACAGGCGGTCCGCCCAAAGCCCCGCCTCCCGGAGGGCCCGGTCGCCGGCTCCCGGGATGGCCTTCAGGTGGATATATCCCCCGAAGCCCTCGTCGGTCCGGAGCCTTCGGGCCACGTCCGTGAGCCGTCCCATCACGATATCCGGGTCCGCGAAGATCCCGGAGGAGAGAAAGAGCCCCTCGATGTAGTTCCGCCGGTAGAAATCCTTGGTGATGCGCACCAGCTCCTCCGGCGTAAAGGCCGTGCGCGGGATGTCCGCGCTCGAGCGGTTGGGACAGTAGGCGCAGTCGAACCGGCAGGAGTTGGAATAGAGGACCTTGAGGAGGGAGATGCACCGGCCGTCCCCGGTCCAGGAATGGCAGACCCCGGAGGGAATACAGGCCCCTCCCCGGGCCGAGGAGCGGTTGGAACCCGAGGAGGCGCAGGAGGCGTCGTAGCGGGCGCCGGAAGCGAGGAGGGTCAGTTTTTCCGCGAGGTCCATGCCGGATACTATACAACCGTTTAGCTATAGACGCAAGACGTTGCGGCCTGAAATCACCTGTCCTGATACTTGAGTTCGACGTTCTTGACGTCCGTGATGAACATGTGCCCGGGGGCGTGGGTGATCGCGACGGGGGGCTTCACGTTCATGACCACCGCCTGGGGAGTGACCCCGCAGGGCCAGAAGACCGGGGTCTCCCCCTCCCGGATGGTCACGGCTTCCCCGAAATCGGGCCGGGAGAGGTCCTGAATCCCTATGGCCCGGGGGGACCCGATGTGGATCGGGGCGCCGTGCACCCGGGGCATGGCGGCCGTGATCTGCACGGCCCGGGGAACGAGGGCGTGGGGGATGGGGCGCATGCTGACCACCATGGGCCCGGAGAAGATCCCGGCGGGGGCGCATTGAATGTTCGTGCGGTACATCGGGACGTTCCGCCCCTCCTCGATGTGCCGTACGGGCACTCCAGCCTCCAGGAGCTCGGACTCGAAGGAAAAGGAACAGCCGATCAGGAAATATACGAAATCCTTCCGCCAGATTTCCGAAACGTCCGTGCGCTCGCCGGCAAGTTTTCCCCTTTCGTACACCCGGTACCTGGGTATGTCCGTGGCCACGTCCGCCCCCGGGGCCAGGAGGGGGGTGGAACGGCTGCCCGTTTCCCCCGCCTCCAGGAGGGGGCAGGCCTTGGGGTTGCGCTGGGTGAACAGCAGGAAATCGTACGCGAGATCCCCCGGAAGGACTACGAGGTTGGCCTGGGCGTATCCCGCGCACATCCCGGCCGTGGGCCCCTGGATCTCGCCTTTGCGGATGCGGTTTCGCACCTCCGCGGGGGAAAGCTTCGAGTAGTCCATCGCGTTCGTCTCCTTAGATTCCGCCTTGCGGCGAATTCCAGGCCCGCAGGCCCGGAGGACGGCTCATCCTATACCAGTTTCCCGCGCGTAGCAAATTCCCGGGCCTTCGGATCGGGGTCGGCGCCGGCCGGGCCCTCGGAAACACCCGGAGGGACAGCCTTGACTCCGGCCGGGCCGCGGGGATAGAGTTCCGGGCATGGATATTTCCCGCGTGCTGAAAGCCTCCGTATCCCGACGATCCGCCGGCGGCGCCCTCCCGGACGGGAGAGGTGTGTCCGCGGAGGTCGTTGGAGATATTTGAGATAATCTCTTACGAGAGAGACCGCGCGGCCGCCTCGGGACGGCCGCGCGGTTTTTTTTGTCCGGAATATCCGGCAGAGCCCCGCGGCCGCCTCCTTCAGGGGGAAGGGACCGTCGGTCCCGCCCCGAAGGTATTGCGGAATCCACGGCCCCGCGGGGCAGGGAGAAAATCTATGCCGCTTCTGGAATGCCGGAACCTTTCGAAGCACTACGGGGGACAGGCCGTTCTATCCTCCGTATCTCTCAGGATCGAGCCCGGGAGCAAGACCGCCCTGGTCGGCCGCAACGGCGCGGGCAAATCCACCCTCCTCCGCATCCTCACGGGGGAGGACAGGGATTATACGGGCACCGTCGTCGCGGCTCCGGATCTGAGGATCGGATACGTCCCCCAGCACATAGAGCCCGAGGCCGGAACGACCGCGGCCGAATGGGTTGCAAAGGACCTTCTTGCGGCGAGGGCCGGCCTCGCCCGCATGGAGGAGGAGATGGCCCTCGCTTCGGGGACGGAGCTCGCGGGGATCCTGGAACGCTACGGCAAGGCGCGGGAGGAATACGATCGGAGCAACGGGGACGGGGCGGAAGCGGAAGCCTCAAGGTGGATGGAGCGGGCCGGCCTGGAAGGCGCCGCGGACCGGGAGGCGGCCCGGCTGTCCGGGGGAGAGCGCAACGTCCTGGCCCTGGTCCGGGCTCTCCTGTCGCGGCCGGAGCTCCTCGTGCTGGACGAACCGGGCAATCACCTGGACTTCTGGGGCCAGGCCTGGCTGGAGGACTTCCTCAAGGGCCTGCCCGCCGCCGTTTTCTTCGTCTCCCATAACCGTTGGCTGATAGACAGGGTGGCGGAGCGGGTCCTGGAGCTGGAGGGGGGCTGCATCGCGGAGTACCCGGGCGGGTATTCCTCCTACCGCCTGGAAAAGCTACGGCGGGCTGCGGCG
>CAYTYG010000190.1:2368-6435 GCA_964441515.1 uncultured Treponema sp. | reverse complement strand
CGGGTACGTACCGCAAAACATCTACCTTTTCAATGATACAGTGGAATCCAATATAGCGTTTGGAATTCCAAAAGACAAAATTGACGGGGATGCCGTCCGAGCCGCGGCGCGGATGGCCCAGATCGACGATTTCGTTGTTTCCGAATTGAATGAGGGCTACAAGACTCTGATAGGCGAACGAGGCGTCCGCCTCTCGGGAGGCCAGCGGCAGCGCATCGGTATAGCCCGGGCTTTGTACCGGAATCCCTCCGTCCTTGTCATGGACGAGGCGACAAGCGCCCTGGACAACCGTACGGAGAAGGCCGTGATGGAAGCAATCGACGAGTTGCATGGGATCAAAACAATAATCCTGATAGCGCACAGATTGTCCACCCTCAGGGAATGCGACACCATCTATTTATTCGAAAAGGGGCGTCTCGTGGACCATGGAACCTATCAGGAGATGAGGAAGAATGAGTTCTTCGCGGCGGACGAAAAGAAGTAAATAAAAAAGTTGTTTAGGAGAAAGTATGCAAACCGATAGACAGAAAGTTTTATTGGGGCCTTCCTTCTCCGTCGTCATCCCCTTGTACGACAAGGAGCGCCACGTGGAGAGGGCGGTCCGCTCCGCCCGGGGGCAGACGCTTCCTCCCTTGGAAATCGTCGTCGTGGACGACGGGTCAACGGACGGGGGCGCGGGGATCGTCGAGGGCCTGGCCGCGGAGGACGGCCGGGTCCGCCTGATCCGGCAGGAGAACGGGGGCGTGTCCCGGGCCCGGAACGCGGGGATCGCCGCAGCCCGGGGAACCCATATAGCTTTTCTGGACGCGGACGACGAGTGGAGGCCCGGTTTCCTCGAGGAGATTGCCGCCCTGATCGGACGGTTCCCCGGAGCTGGCTTGTACAGCACCCGGTACGATATCGTCAAGGAAAACAGGCGCAGGACCGCCTCCGGTTTTCTGACCCTGAACCCCGGACGGCGGTTTCTTTTCACGAACTACTTCCGGACCGGGTTTCGGGGCTCCCTGGTCTGGACTTCCGCGACGGTTGTGCCCAAAACCGTGCTGGAGGAAACCGGGGGCTTCCTGGACGGTGCCGGGCGGGGCGAGGACCTCGATCTCTGGTGGCGCATCGCCGCGCGGAGGGACGTCGCCTACAGCCGGGCCCGCCGGGCGGTCTACCATAGGGACGCGGACAACCGTTCCGATAAGAACAGGTCAAGGTCCACCGTTCAAGCCGCCAAACCCGGCCGTTGGTGGGCCGTCGACCGGCTGGAAGCCTTGGCGGCGGATGAAACCGTCCGCCCCGACAGGCGGGAATGGATGCGGGAGTGGGTCCGGTGGTACGTCATCCTGGCGGCGTACAACCGTTTTGTCCGGGGCGATCCGGAACACGGTCTTTGGGCCGCCCTCTCGGAGTCCTTCGGCCGTTTTTCGTTCTTCTATTCCGTTCTGCGCCTTGCGCCGCGCTATATACTGAAGCGCTGAAGACCGCGGCCCATTGCGGCGGTTCCGGTCCGTACCGGGACCGGCTGTGAATACGCGGGATGAAGATCCCGGGGCGCCGCGCGAAAGGAGTATGACCGATCTTGCCAAAAATGATTTTCATCTACACCGGCCGGCTCTCGGACGATCCGAAGGCCGGCAGCGCCGTCCGCCCCGTCCGGATGCTCGAGGCCTTCAAGGAGATAGGGTACGATATAGCCGAGGTGACGGGGTATTCCGCAGAACGGAAGAAGACCATAGCCGCGCTGCGGAAGGAGATCCGGGGTGGCGTGAAGTACGATTTCTGTTACATGGAAACCACGACCATGCCCATCGCACTGGGGGACCCCGGGCACCTGCCCGTGCGACCGTTTTTGGATCTCAGGTTTATTTCGTTTCTTAAACGGAATGTAATTCCTGTTTTCGTCTTTTACCGGGACTGTCATTGGCGATTTCCCATGTACGGAAGGAATATCGGACCGATCAAAAAGCGGGCGGCCCTGGCATTCTATAGGATGGAATTCTTTTGGCTTGACCGTAACTGCGATGTCATGTATCTTCCCGCTTTCCCCATGGACCGGTATTTGCCTCGTGGATCTCGACGGATAGAGATTCTACCCCCCGGGTGTGTCCCTGTTCCCCATGGTTTTTCGCCGCATGCCGGCTGCCTTGAGATTCTGTACGTGGGAGGCGTTACCCCGCCTATATATACCTTGGATGGATTACTGGAGACGGTTCGTTCCAGTCCTTTCCTTCGTCTTAGCATCGTATGCAGGGAAGCCGAAGCGGCCTCTTTAAAACAGATCTGTCTGGAAATTCCCAACGTTCGCATCCTCCATCTCAACACGGCCGAGACAAGGGAATGTTACCTTCAGGCGGACGTGGCTTCGTTGTTCCTGGAGCCCGGCGAGTATTTTTCCATGACGCTTCCGGTCAAGCTCTTCGAGGCGATCGGGTACGGCGTTCCCATCCTGGCGCGGAGCGGGACGGAATCGGGGCGTTTCGTCGCCGAGAACGGGTTGGGCTGGGTAGCCTCCGGCCCGGAGGAGGCGCGGGCCGTCCTAAGGCGGTTGTCGGAGCGCCCGGAGGAACTGGAGGCCGCCCGCCTCCGGGTTCGGGAGGCCTCCGCGCGGCATACCTGGGCGGAACGCGCCCGCCAGGTGGCCCGGGACGCCGAGGGTATCCGTCTCGGCCCTCCGCCGGATTTCCGGTAAGCCATATTCTGCCTGGTCCGTCCGGGCGGTCCGAGAAAGGGGAACCCTTGATACACATCCTGACGGTTATCGGCGCCCGGCCCCAGTTCGTGAAGGCGGCCGTCGTGTCCCGACTTATCCGCTCCGAGCCTTGGAGCGCCAAGTTTTCGGAAACTTTAGTCCATACGGGCCAGCACTACGACGAGAACATGTCGGAGGTGTTCTTCCGGGAGATGCGCATCCCCGAACCCGACGTGAACCTCGGGATCGGGGGGGGAAGCCACGGCGCCATGACGGGCCGCATGCTCGCGGGGCTGGAAGAAACCATCCTGGAACGTAAACCCGACATCGTCCTCGTCTACGGCGACACCGATTCCACCCTGGCCGGGGCCCTCGCCGCTTCCAAGGTCCTGGTTCCCGTGGCCCACGCGGAGGCCGGGCTCCGATCCTACAACAAACGCATGCCGGAGGAGCAGAACCGGGTGGCGGCGGACCACCTGTCCACCTGGCTCCTGTGCCCCACGGACGCAGCGATATCCAACCTCGCCCGGGAAGGCATGACGCGGGGCTCCCCGGGACGTCCTTCGATGGACCGCCCCCGGGTCGCCAAGACCGGGGACGTCATGTACGACGCCTCCCTGTTCTACCGGGATATCGCGTTCTCCCGCCCGGAAGCCGAGCGTGCGCGCGCCCGGCTGGGGCTGGAGGGGCCTTTCCGGCTTCTCACCCTGCACAGGGCGGAGAACACCGACGATCGCGCCCGGCTCGCGTCCATCCTGGAGGCCCTGGGCCGCGCGGACGACCTTCCCATCCTCTTTCCCCTGCACCCCCGCACCCGCAAGATGCTGGGCGTGTTCGGGCTGGACCTCCCTCCCAACGTCCGCGCCGTGGAGCCCGTGGGCTTCCTGGACATGCTGGACCTGGAGCAGTCCTGTACAGGCATCGTAACGGACTCCGGCGGCGTTCAGAAGGAGGCGTACTTCTTCGGAAAGCCCTGCGTGACCTTGCGGGAGCAGACCGAGTGGACGGAGACGGTGGACGCGGGTTGGAACCGAATCGTCGGGGCGGACCCGGAGGCCATCCTGGCGGCGCTGGCGGCGGAACCTCCTTCGGGCCCACGGCCGGAGCTCTACGGGGCTGGGGACGCGGGGGAACGCATTCTGGGAGAGCTCGCGGGATGATGCCGGAAAGGGAAGAAGGGCGTACGGCGGGGCCGGCCGGCGGGCCGCGGAAGGGCGAGGGACCCACGAAGGCCCTGAGAATAGCCGTCCTGGCTCCGGGGTCCACGATACACACCGTGAATTGGATACGTTCCATTGCGGACGGCCGTAACCGGGTACTCCTGGTGTGCCTGGCGGCGCCCGCCCCGGGCTTGTACGAAGGCCTTGAGGGGGTGACGGTGGCCGACCTG
>CAYTYG010000190.1:999-2358 GCA_964441515.1 uncultured Treponema sp. | reverse complement strand
GGCCAAGAAGATCGGCTACCTACGAGCCGTCCCGGAAATCCGCAGGACGATTCGGGAGTTCGGCCCGGACATACTCCACGCCCACTACGCCTCCAGCTACGGTTTTCTAGGAGGCTTGGCTGGGCACCGCCCCTACATCGTCTCGGTGTGGGGAAGCGACGTGTACGAGTTCCCCCGGATTTCCCCGCTGCACCGTCTCCTTCTCCGCTGGAGCCTTTCCCGGGCGGACTTGGTCCTTTCGACCTCCCGGGCAATGGCGGAGGAAACCCGGAAATACACCGCACGGCCCATCGAGGTCACGCCCTTCGGCATCGACCTCGAGAGATTCACGCCCCGCCCTCCCAGGCCGGACCTTTTCCCCGGGGAATTCGTGATCGGGACGACCAAATCCCTGGTGGAGGTCTACGGCCAGGAGTACCTCATCCGGGCCTTCCGCGGCCTTGTGGACGAATTCCCCGAGCTGCCCCTGCGGCTCGCTATCGCGGGCCGGGGCGTCCTGGAAAGCCGGTTGAAATCCTTGGCGGCTTCCCTGGGCCTGGGGGACAAGGTGAGCTTCCTGGGCTTCGTACCCAACGACGAAATCCACGAATACCACGCGCGGTTCGACATCTTCGCGGCCCTGTCCAACGAGGAGAGCTTCGGAGTCGCGGCCCTGGAGGCGCAGGCCAGCGGGAAGCCCGTGGTTTCCACGAGAGTCGGGGGGCTTCCGGAGGTGGTGGAGGACGGGGTTACGGGATTCCTGGTCCCCCCCCGGGACCCGGAGGCGGCGAGGCAAGCCCTGGGGCGCCTGATACGGGATCCGGACCTGCGGGCTCGGATGGGCCGGGAAGGCAGGAAGAGGGCGGAAGCCCTGTACGACCGGCGTTCAAGCGTAGCCCAGCGCGCGTCCATCTACGCTTCCGTCCTGGAACCCCGCGGAGGGCGCGCGCGGAGGGGCGGCCGGACCGGGAATATATCGCCTCTGGATCGATAAGGAAAGGTGTATGGCGGAAATAGCTGTGATCGGAACGGGCTACGTAGGCCTCGTCTCCGGAGCCTGCCTGGCGGACTTCGGGAATACCGTAGTCTGCGTGGATACGGACGAAAAGAAGATCAACGTTCTCCGGGCGGGGCAGGTGCCTATCTTCGAACCGGGTCTGCGCGAGGTGATCGAAAAGAACGTCGCGGCCGGAAGGCTGTCCTTCGCCGTCGACGGCAGGGCGGCCATAGAAGGCTGCGAGGTGGTGTTCATCGCGGTAGGCACTCCCCCCGCGGACGACGGTTCTGCGGATCTCAAGTACGTGGAATCCGCGGCCCGGGATATCGGAAAGGCGATGACGGGCTACCGGGTCGTGGTGGACAAGAGCACGGTTCCCGTCG
>CAYTYG010000190.1:0-989 GCA_964441515.1 uncultured Treponema sp. | reverse complement strand
GAGGCAAAGGCCTCGCAGGTCTGGTAGAAGTACCGCGGCACGGGCCGCAGGGTGGAATCCTGGATAGCCGAGGAGCTCTCGCGGCGCGGCGTACGCCACGATTTCGATGTCGTATCCAACCCGGAATTCCTGCGGGAGGGCACGGCGGTCTACGACTTCCTGCACCCCGACCGCGTGGTGCTGGGCGTGGAGTCCGATCGCGCGCGGGAAACCCTGCGGGGCATCTATCGCGTGCTCTACCTCAACGAGACGCCCTTTATCGAGACGGGCATCGAATCGGCGGAGATGATCAAGTACGCGGCCAACGCATTCCTGGCCGTGAAAATCGCCTATATCAACGAGATCGCCAATCTGTGCGAGAAGGCGGGAGCCGACGTCAAGGCGGTGGCCATAGGCATTGGAAAGGACGGGCGTATCGGTTCCAAGTTTCTGCACCCCGGACCCGGGTACGGCGGGTCCTGCTTCCCCAAGGACACCAAGGCCTTGGCCGATCTCGCGGGGAAATCCGGCGAGAGCCTTCGTATCGTCGAGGCGGCCATAAGCGCCAATGAAAACCAGAAGCTCCGGATGGTACGTAAGGCGGAAGAAGCCTTGGGCGGCCTGGAGGGGAGGACCCTTGCCGTGCTGGGCTTGGCGTTCAAGCAGAACACCGACGACACGCGGGAGTCTCCGGCCATCGCCATTATAGAAGGGTTGGTCCGGAAGGGCGCCCGCATCAAGGCCTTCGATCCCAAGGCCATGGAAGAAGCCAAGTGGCGCCTCCGGGCGATCGACGACAGGATAACCTACTGCGGCGGGGAGTACGAGACCATGAAGGATTCCGACGCCCTTGTGATCCTGACGGAGTGGAACCAGTTCCGCAACCTGGACTTGGTCCGTGTGAAGAGCCTCCTCAAGTCCCCGATATTCCTGGATTTCCGGAATCTCTACGAGCGGAAGGATCTTGAAGCCGCCGGTTTCCGGTATTCCGCCGTGGGCCGATGAGGGGG
>CAYTYG010000189.1:4402-6536 GCA_964441515.1 uncultured Treponema sp. | reverse complement strand
ATCCCGAGCTTCAGCATCCGTTCCAGTATCTCCCCAAGAATCGTGAAAATCATATCATTGATCGGCGTCCGTTTGGCGCACTCCATGATCATGACCCGGATGACATCCTGGCGTTCCTCCAGCAATTCCAGAAAGACGGCAATCAGTTCCTTGATCGCATCGGTCGAATTGTAGTCGAGCGTCCGGACCCGGCTGCTTTCAAACAGCGCCAGGACCGCGTCCCGCGTCTCCTGGAACAGGATAGAAAGCAGCTCTTCCTTGCTTTTGTAGTAGTAGTAGATGAGCGCCTTGTTGACGCCCGCCTGGCGGGCGATCTCGTCCACCCGGGCTCCGTCGAAGCCCGACTCGGCGAACACCCGGGCCGCGGCGTCCAGGATTCTCCGTTTCGAGGTGTAGTCGCTCTCGTTCGCCGTTTCCTGTCGTTTCATGCTATTAACCGGTTAGTTAAAAAACTATAACGCGCAAAAAAAAGGCTGTCAAGCCAAAATTCCAGGAAACGAACGCGGCCTCCCGGGGCTTCCGTACCGGGCGCTCAGACCTCGAATTCCACCCGGTCCCTTCCCCTCTCCTTGGCGCGGTAGAGTGCCCGGTCCGCCCGGGCCAGGACGGAATCCGGGGTGTCCACCTCCCCCAGCATGGCTATTCCTATGCTGGCCGTCAGGACGCCGGAGCACCCGATGGGCTTGGAGGAGATCACCGACTTGACCCGGGCCGCGAATTCCCGGGCGGAATCCTCCGCGGCCCGGGGAAGGAGTATCGCGAACTCCTCGCCCCCCCAGCGCGACAGGACGTCCTCCGTCCTCAGGGAGGATTCCAGCCTGCGGGCTACCTCCCGGAGGACCTGGTCGCCGACCTGGTGACCGCACTCGTCGTTCACGTTTTTGAACCGGTCCAGGTCCAGCAGGAGCAGGGCGGCGGTCTGTCCGTAGCGTTTCCGGCTGGCCAGGGCGGCTTCCAGGCGCTCGTCGAAATCCCGCCGGTTCCCGATGCCCGTCAAAAGGTCCGTGCGGGAGAGCCGGTCGAGCTCCCGGGCCCTCGCGTACTCCCTCCGGCGGGCGCGGTGGGTGATCCTCCAGGCGGAAGCGGAAAAGAAGGCTACGAGCAGGAAGTCCACCGCGTAGGCGGCCCGCTCCGAAACCTCAAGGGGCTGCGCGGGCTCGGAAGCCCGGATGTAGAACAGCCCCAGGGCGCCCAGCAAGCCGGATCCCAGGACGGAGACGCAGAGCCGGTTGGGGACCATGTAGATCGCGATGATCATGATGGCGACGCTCATGGCCTGCAGGTGGAAATTGGCCTTCCTGTAGGCGTACAGCGCGGCGCCGAACGCCGCGATGGCCAGGAACATGCCCAGGGCGAGGAGGCGTTCCTTCGTGCGCAGCGGGACGCCGGGCCCCATCCGGAAGGAGGCGAAGAACGAGACCAACAGGAAGAGGCTCCGGGCCGTCAGGGTAATCCGGAACTCGGGGCTCCATCCCAGGACCGCGTAGTCGGGGATCAGGAAGAGACCGAAGACGATGCCCAGGAACGGGAGGAGCCGGCGAAGGTACGGGGCATCGGCCTCCAGTTCCTCGGCGCGGTACCGAGCCTCGGTGCCGGGGTCCCGGAAGGAGGCGCACAGGCGGCGCAGTCCGTAGGAGGGGGCGTTTTTCATCATCCGGACACTCTACCTTCGAACATGCATGAAATCTAGATGGGGCCGGAAATTGCTGTCGGAAATGGACAGGGCCGCCCCGTGAGGGGCGGCCCTGTCGGCCCGCGGCCGTCCGTTCAGGACGCCCGGGTTACTTGGAGATCGTCTCTCCCGCGAGCTTTCCGAATACGACGGTGTCGACGACCGCGTTGCCGCCGAGACGGTTCGCCCCGTGGATGCCGCCGGTGACCTCGCCCGCGGCCACGAGGCCGGGGATGACCTTGCCGGACTTGTCCAGGACGCGGCACTGGGTGTCGATCCGGATACCGCCCATGGTGTGGTGGACGCAGGCCACCCGCGGGGTGGCGATGTAGGGTCCCTTGGTCATGGGGATGGAATAGAGCTGGCGCCCGAAGGAATCCTTCTTCGCGGCAACCGCCGCGTTGAAGGCGGCCACCGTCGCCTTGAGGTCCGCGGGGCTGCACCCGAGTTTGCCGGCCAGCT
>CAYTYG010000189.1:0-4392 GCA_964441515.1 uncultured Treponema sp. | reverse complement strand
CTCGTCCAACGTGGCGCCCGTGAAGATGTCCCCGTCCTTTTCCACCTGCCGCAGGGGGAACCCGTCCGCGGTCTTCATCTCGTCCAGGGGAACCGCGTCCCCGTCGCCGGACTCGAGGATGTACATGATCTTGCCGGTCTGCTTGAGCAGGGCCCCGCAGATCTCGTCCCGCCTTCCGTCCTCGCGGACGAAGCGCTTTCCTTCCTTGTTGATGAAGATGATCTTGTCCGTGCCGGACAGGCAGCGGAAGGTGTACTTCGTCATGCCGCCGGTCTTGGGATTGCCCAGGTACAGGAGCTGGATCTGCTCCATGTCCACGAGATCCGCGCCGGCTGCGTCCGCCATGGCGATGCCGTCGCCGGTGATGCCGGGGGTGTTCGTGGTCATGATGTCCGCGCCGAGGGAGGGCCACTTGCCGGAGGTGTTGTACTTCTGCCGCATCTCGACGTTGGCGGAGAATCCGCCGGTGGCGATGACGACGCCCTTCTTCGCGTGGAGCGTCAGCTTGCCGCCGTCCGCGCCCGTGGCGATCACGCCGACCACCCGGCCGGCGGAGTCGGCGATGAGGCTTTCGCCCTTGGTGGACGTGAGAACCTCGACCTTGTTCTTCTTGAGTCTGTCCATGTAGACCCGGATGTACCCGGAGCCCATGGGCTCGAGGCAGCCGTGGGTCCTGCGGTAGAGGGCCCCGGCGCCCTGGGATATCTTGTCGGAGAACTTGAGCCCCAGGCTCTTGAGCCACTGGAGACCGTCGAAGGCCTGGAAGCAGAGCACGTCCACCAGGTCCTTCTTCGCCAGCTTGTCGCCGCCCTCCCAGGTCTGCTTCGCGAAGAACTCGGGGGAGTCCTGGATGCCCTCCGGCTCCTGCAGGGCCGGGTCCGGGCAGTTGTAGATGCCGCCGCACACGAGGGTGTTGCCGCCCACGGCGCCCATCTTCTCGATTACGATGACCGAGGCGCCGTTGTCGGACGCCGATACGGCCGCAGCCAGGCCCGCGCCGCCGCCGCCCACGACGATGACGTCCGCGGTCTTCTCCGAGGGGCGGGCGGCGGCCTTAGCCGAGGCCTTCCTCGACTTGAAGGCGGCCGGGTCCAGGCCCGCCTGCTTGACGCAGTCCTCGACCGCGGCCAGGATGGCGCGGCTCGTGTAGGAAGCCCCGGCCACGACGTCCACGGCCAGGGTCTGGTCCTTGACGATGGCCGCGGGGATTTTCGCGATGGGGGCGTCGGAGATTCCGGCGGTCTCCCCGTGGCTTACGACCTTGACCTGCGCGATCTTCGAGCCGGAGATCTTCACGGCTACTTTTACCGCCCCGTTGTGTCCCTCGGCGGAGGCCGTGTACTCGGCGGTCTTTCCGCCGTCCGTGGATGCGCAGCCCGTAAAACAGGCCAGCATTCCGACGCAGAGCATCAAGCCCAGGATGCCCTTCGCAAGGTGCTTCATGAGATCCTCCCGTATCGCCCGCCCTTTTTGACGGACGGGCATGGAAATATCGATTTAAGAAAAGTAGCACGATACCGGAAGGGTGTATTTGTACTATTGGATCGGTCTTGTGCCTTTTTCCGCGTGCGCCTCCCGGAAGAGGCGGGGGGAATACCCGGTGGACTTCTTGAACAGCCGGCTGAAATAGTGCTGGTCGCCGTAGCCGACGGCGGCGCAGATCTCCTTGACGGAGTACCCCCGCCGGTCCATAAGGAGGGTCTTTGCGTGCTCTATCCGCAGGGAGATGATGAAGTCTATCGTCCCGAGTCCGGTGATCTCCTTGACGCCCTTGAAGAGGGCGGAGCGGCTTACGCCGAACAGGGACTCCAGCCGCTCTATGGAGATGTCCTCCTCGGCATAGTGCCCCTTGATGTAGGAGACGATCCTCTCGGGCCTGTTCTCCCGCGGAAGGGGAAAGCCCTCCGGGGCCGCCCGGGTTTTCCTCTCCTGGTGCTTCCGGATCGCGTTCCGGACGGCGGCCTCGAATTCCCCGTCCTCCACCGGCTTGAGGAGATAATAATCCACGTCGTACTGCAGGGCCTTCCGGGCGTAGTCGAAGCTGTCGTAGCCCGAGACGATGATGATGACGCAATCCGGGTCTTTTTCCCGTATCTTCCGGATGCATTCCAGGCCGTCCAGGAAGGGCATGTTGATGTCCATGAGGACGATCTCGGGGACGTACTTCTCCACGAGGGCCAGGGCCTCCACGCCGTCCGCCGCGGCGCCCACGACGCGGAGGTCCGGTCCCATGGACTCGATCTGCCGGGCCATGCCCTCCCGTATGAGGTCTTCGTCGTCCGCCAGTACAACCCGGTAGGTCACGCTATCCCGGGTCCTTCCGGCAGGGTATGCCGATTGTCACCACGGTTCCCTCCCCCAGCGCGCTCTCCATCCGGAAATCGGCGCTTTCCCCGTAGGCCAGACGAAGGCGTTCGCGGATGTTGCGAAGGCCATAATGCCCGTTGCGGGCGCCGGAATCAAGGGACTCCAGGAGAGCCGCGAGGGACGCGGGCTCCATCCCCGCGCCGTCGTCCCGTACGGTGATCCGTATACGGTCTCCTTCCCGGCGGCCCTCCACTAGGATATGCCCCTCCCGCTTTCGGTTCTTGATCCCGTGGTAGATGGCGTTCTCCACCAGGGGCTGCACCAGGATCTTGATGATCTTGACGTCCCGGATGTCCTCTTCCAGGAGCATCTCGTAGGACAGGAGCTGCTTGTAGCGGACCTGCTGGATGTCCAGGTACGAGCGCGTGTGGCGGAACTCCTGTTCCAGGGTGATCTCCTCCTCGCCCTCGCTCAGGAAGACCCGGAAGAAGGTCGAAAGGGATGTGATGGTCCGGGAGATGTCGTCCGCCCCGTACTGCTTGGCCATCCACTTCAGGTTGTCCAGGGTGTTGTAGAGGAAGTGGGGCTTTATCTGCCCCTGGAGCACCTGGAGCTCGGACTTCCGTTTCTGCTTCTGCTCCTGGTAGATGCGGTCGATCAGCTTGTTGATCTCGTCCAGCATGCGGTTGTAGGAGGCGCCCAGGTGCGCGATCTCGTCCCGGGAGCCGCCGGCGTAGTAGGCGTTCATGTTTCCCTGCTCCACCAAGTCCATCCGGCTCTGGAGGCTCCGGATCGGCTTCTCGACGGACCGGGCCAGGAGCATGCCCAGGAAGGCGCAGGAGGCGAAAAGGAGCACGCAGATCCCGAGCAGCCCTCTAACCATTCCGTCGATGTTTCGGTAGATATCGTTGTCCTTCACCAGGGCGCAGAACACCCAGTCCCGGGAATGGGGAACGGGGGCGTAGAATAGGGTGCATTCCTCCCCCGCCGTGTCCACGGCGTGGATGTAGCCGGAGCCGTCCATGGCGTCCGGTCCGGCGATGCGGTCGATCTGCCGGCGGTCCAGGACGCGGGAGAAGAAATAGCCCGGGGAGGTGGTGAAAATGCTGCCCCCCGTGTTCATGAGCCAGGTCTTCCCGCCGTAGACGTGCATGGTGTTGACGATTTCCTTGAGCCGCACGGTGGGGACGGCGCCGCATAGGAGCCCCTCGTATTTCCCGTTGTACCCCTGGATGGGATAGTAGAAGAGGATAACCTCCCGGTTGTCCGCGGTCGTGATGGGGGTTCCGATGGAGTATTCCAGGCCGCTGTTCAGGACAGCCACGTAGTCCTCGTAGACGATGAGGTCCAGGATGGCCTCGGCGTTCACCCAGTTGAAGCCGCTGAAGATGTTGATGCCCCCGTACGCGAAGGTCTCCATCGTGTCGCCGTTCTGCTTGAAGCTCTCGGTCAGGTTTTCGATCAGGGGGGCTATGCCCCGGACGTCCACGGCCTTGAAGGCCGGCACCTGGGCCAGCACGCGGAACTCGCCGACCTTACGGTAGATCCACATCCCCACCTCGGAGGCCTTCGACTCCACCAGCAGCGTGGACTGCCGCTTGACCGTCTCCAGGTTGTCGGGTTTTATCTTCAGGTCTATGTACCCCAGGAGCGTCCCGAAGATGAGCGTCAGGGAAAGGGCGAAGATGAGGATGATCCGCCGCCGAATGGTCATGTCCGAGAATATACCATATACTCGCGCCATGAATATCCGAACCTTGGCGCCGGGATTCTTCCGGCTGTTTTTCCTGGCCGCGGCCGCCGCGATGCTCGCCGTCGGCTGTGGAAATCCCGGCGCCTCCGGAGCCCGGGCGGCCGGCCCGGCGGGCGCCGCCGCCCCGGCCGCGGAACGGCCCGGGAAGCCCGTCTCCGGCATCTTCGCCGGAAGCGCGGGGAAGCATTCCGTGGAGGTCGAGGTGGAGGGCACGGTGCACGAGGTCGAGCCGATGACGTGGGAGCGCTTCCGCTACGAGTACGACGGCATCACGAGGCAGCTGAAGAAGGACGTCGTCGCGGAGTTCACGCAGTTCCCGCTGCGGCTCGCGT
>CAYTYG010000188.1:0-6538 GCA_964441515.1 uncultured Treponema sp. | reverse complement strand
GCCCAGGTCGAGTTGTCGGATTTTAAAAACTCCTTCCAGAACTTCGCGGAGGACATGGCCGGCGTCCTGGCCGTCAGCTCCACCACCGGCAACGTCTGGTCCCACGCCTACGTGGGCGGCTTCCCCCACCTGGGGACGGGCCTGGCCGTGGCGGCCAACTTCGTGCCCGCGGACTCCATTACACCCCTGTTCGACGTTGCCGGGGCTAACCTGCCCTCGGAGCTCGAGAAGATGGGCATCCCCATACCCTCGGCCGCCCTAACCTTCAAGATCGGCCTCCCCTTCCTGAAGATGGACGTGGGGGTCAAGGGCGGGCTCATCCCGGATGCGGCCTCGGACATCCTGGCCGATTCGGGCGTGGAGGTGGCGTACAAGACCCTGGGGGTCAATGTCCGCTACGCCCTGCTCCAGGACCGGGGCTTCGTTCCCGCAGTGTCCCTGGGGGCGTCCTGGAACTACGTGAAGGGATCCGTGGCCTTGTCGACCGGCATCCCGGGCCAGACCTTCGAGTACACGGTAAGCGGAGGGACCCCCTATGATGGTTTCTATGAGATCAACGTTCCGGCCCCCGACATGGCCCTGGAGTGGGAGGCCAACACCTTCGACTTCACCCTCCAGGCATCCAAGAAGCTCTTCATCCTGACCCCTTACGCCGGGGTGGGGCTCACACTGGGGAAGTCCACGGTGCGGGGGGGCATGAACGCCACGGTTGACGTTGATAAGGATGGAGCCGACGCTGACCCTGATGAAATCGCCGCCCTCGAAGAAGCCGCCGGCGTCTCCATCGACGACCAGGGCTTCCTGGTGAGCGCGGAATCCACCAAGCCCGTGTTCCGGATCTACGGCGGGACCAGCATCAACATCCTCATCGTCAAGATCGACCTGATGGCCAACTACGTCCCGGCCTCCAAGGCCCTGGGCGCCCAGGCCATGGTCCGCATCCAGCTGTAAGGTTTTTGGAAAAAAGCGCTACAACCGGGATCAAGCCCGGCTCGCGCCCCGGCCGCCCCTAGGGGGCGGCCGCGTTTTTATCCCCTCCCCGCCCTTTTCCCGGGGCCCCGAGGCGTATATGATTAGGGCATGCAGAACGAGCGCGTCTCCTACGACCTGGTGGTCCTGGCCGGCGACGTCGGCGGCACGAACACCAACCTGGCCTTGATCGGCAAGAAGGGCGGGACCTTCTCCACCATCTTCGAGCGCCACTACGGCACCAGGGGGGAGCCCTCCTTCCTGGCCCCCCTGGGCCGCTTCCTGGAGGAAGCCCGCGGCGCGGCCCCGGGCTTCGCCCCGGACCTCGCCTGCGTCTCCGGCGCCGGACCCGTGGCGGGGGAGCGGATACAGCTGACGAACGCCCCCTGGGACATCGACGCCCGGGAGGTGGCCAAGGCCTTCACCCTCCGTACCATCCTGATCAACGACTTCACCGCCGTGTCCTACGGCGTGCTCCTCCTGGACCCCCGGGACTCCGGCCAGCTTCTGCCCCTGGCCGCCCCGGGAACCGAGCCCCCCAACCCCGTCCCGGGGGGCGTTAAGGTCGTGATGGGCGCGGGAACGGGCCTGGGGGTGGGCTACATCGTGCGCGTGGGGGACCGTACGGTGGCCTTCCCCTCCGAGGGCGGCCACGCGTCCCTGCCGGCCTACGACGAGGAGACCCGGGAGCTCTCCCGCTGGCTGGAGGGCCGCTACGGCTTCCCGCCCGGGGCGGAGGCGGGGGTCTCCGGCCAGGGCATCGGGAACATCTTCGCCTTCCTGGCCGAGAAGGCCGCCCGGGCGGGCGCCTCCCCGTCCCCCCTGGAGGTGGAGATCCTGGCCCTGCCGGAGGCGGACAGGCCGGCCCGGATCGCGGCGGCTTCCCGGGAGAGCGCGCTCTGCGGCCGGGCCATGGAGATCTTCGTCCTCCTGTACGCCCGGTGCGCCTCCGACGCCTCCGCGTCCTTCCTGCCCTACGGGGGGGTCTACCTGGCGGGGGGCATAGCCTCCAAGAACGAGTCGTGGTTCCTGGAGGACGGCCGGTTTATGCGGATGTTCCGGAAAAGCTACCGGGAGCACATCCGGGAGATCCTCGCGCGCGTCCCCGTGTATATCGTGAAGGATTACGGTATATCCCTCTATGGGGCCGCGAACGCCGCGGCGTCCCTTTTGTAGATAAAACGAACGGGACCGGAACCGAAAAAAGTGGAGGAGCCATGACCGTTTCCGAGGCGCTGCGGCGCGACATGGAGTCCAAGGATATCGACGTGGAGCTCACGCTCTCCTTACTCAAGGACTACAACGAGGGCTTCTACGACAACGTGAAGCCCGTAAAGGCCGCCGGGGTGCCCGCCGTGGACAACCGGACCGTGATAGCCGTGGACAAGGATCTCGTCTATTCCCTGCCCGCGGACCGGGCCCGGGAACGCCTGGCCGGCCTGGGCCTGCCCCTACCCGCCGCGGCCCGCCAGGCCGGGGCGGAAATCCTCTTTTCCCCGGCGGCCCTGGCGGAGCTGGGGGAGCGCCTCTATCCCCGGACCGCCTACGGGATCCTGAACGGCGGCTCCGCGTCCAGCTACGCCGACCTCAAGAAGAACCAGGCTTTCGGGGCGGACGTCTTCTCCGCCCTGGAGGGCGCCTTCGAGGAGATGTCCCCCCTCTGCGAGGGCCGGCCCAAGGGGCTCACCCCCGCGTACATCAATCCCGACGGCACCCCGGGGGCTTCCTTCCTCCAGCTGAAGCTTAGGGCCCGGCTCCTGGCGGCCCACTCCTACCTGCGCAAATACGGCCCCGCGGGACGGCCCCTCCTGCCCCTGTTCCAGATGTCCAGCGTGGGGACGGACGCCGAGCTTTCCCGGGCCTACAAGGAATACGAGGAGGACGAGCTCCTGCGCCCCGCCGCGAAGGCCTCGGGCGAGCGGGCCTGCGGATTCCTCACGGGAGTCCAGCCCCTGATCGGGGCGTACACCCATTCCGGCCAGGGCCGCCCGAAGGGGGTCTTCGACCGGGCCTACGGCAAGCCCGACGCCTCTCTGCCCCTCCCGGGGGGCCACGGCCAGTGCTTCCGCATCCTGGCCCCGGCGCTCCGGAAGCTCCGGGAAGCCGGGGTCCGGTTCGCATACCTGGGCAACGTGGACAACCTCGGGTACCTCCCGGATCCCGTGGAGATAGGCCTCCTGGCCCTCTCCGGGGAGCCGGCGGCTTTCGACTTCTCGGTTCGCACCATGGTGGACGTGAAGGGCGGCATCCTTGTGGAGGCCGAGGAGGGCGGGCGCGTGATCGCGGACATAGGCCCGGCCATAGCCTTCGCGGAGCTGAAGCGGCTGGAGGACGAGGGCGCGACGATCCTCTTCAACTGCGCCACGGGCCTCTTTGACCTGGATTGGCTCGCGCCCCGGCTGGACGAGATAGGGCGCGCGCTTCCCGTCCGCTTCACGGACCAGGACAAGGACGCGGGGCGCTACTCCCAGGCCGAGCAGGTTACCTGGGAGGTCACCGGGCTCCTGCCCTCCTTCCTGGCCTTCGCGGTGAACAAGTACGACCGCTTCATCGCGGCCAAGATGCTGGCGGAGACCCTCCTGACCAGCGGCGTGGGCGCCGAGGACCCCCGGCTGCCGGCGGACCTGGCGGCCACCTCGAGCCTTCTGCACGCGGGCCTGGAGCGGAAGCTCTCGGGCCCCTACGGCATGGTCCTCTGGGACGGCCGCTGGATCCCCCGGGAGCCCAAGTAAGACGGCGGGCCGCTACCGCCCGACGCGCTCAACCTCCACCGGGATCCCGTGCATAACGCAGGCCGTGGAGGGAGGGCTGCCCTCCGTGCCCGTGAGGAGGTTCGCCGAACCCCCGGGGTCCTCGCCCTTTTCGTCCGGGCGGGCCCAGATCCCCTCCTCCAGGCCGGCGACCCCGGGAAGTATGGACTCCGTGACCTCCGCCCGGGCCAGGACGGCGCCCCGGTCGTTCCGGACGCGCACGACGTCCCCGGGAAGGATGCCCCGACAGGCGGCGTCCCGGGGGTGCAGGGTCAGGAGATTGGCCGGTCCGTCCCGGCCGCCCCCGTCCCCGCCCTGGGAATGGGTGCGGGCCGGGGACTTGGGGGTTACCAGGGATAGGGGGTACCGGCCGTCCCCCGGCGGCGTCCTCCATACCGGAATCCGGGGAAGCCTAGTGTCCCTCTCCCAGGCCGCGCTGGAAAGCTCCACGAGCCCGGAAGGGGTTCTCAGGGGGCGCGCCGCCGGGTCCCGGGCGAAGTCCGCCAGCCCCGTCCGTTCCTGGTCGGGGGCCATGTAGACCCCGGACCGGCGGAAGGCCTCTGCGTCGGGCACCTCGGAGACCTCCAGGAAGGAATCCAGCCACTCCCGGGCCGTGCGGCCTTCGGTGAACGCCTTCCCGAAGCCCATGCGCCGGGCCAGGTCGGAGAAAATATCGTAGTCCGGGCGGGAAAGGCCCCGGGGCGGGCAGGCAGCCCGCTTGTACAGAAGGTAATTCCCCGCCCAGGGTATGCCTATATCCTCCTTTTCCAGAGGGGAGGCGGCGGGAAGGATCACGTCGCAGTGCAGGGCCGTGGGGGTCCGGAACATCTCGTGGCAGACCGAAAACTCCAGGGAAAGGAGGGCCCGGATGCCCTTTCGTACGTCCCCGCCCTGGTTCAGGAAATTCGTGCCGCAGACGTAGGCCGCCCGTATGTCCGAGGGGTAGCCGCCGGCCTTCCCCTCCAGGATCGCGTCGGGCCAGCGCAGGACGGGCACCCGGGGGTTATCCGGCCGATCCAACTCGGGAAGCTTCCCGACCCGGGGGCCGGGAAGCCGGTTGTTCAGGGAGCCCGTGGAGCCGCCCAGGCGCCCGAAATTCCCCGTAGCCAGCTGGAGGGCCACGGAAAGTCGGTAGGTGTCCTCCCCCGCGTAGACTCGCTGTATGGAATACCCCGGCAATAGAAGGGCGGGCTTCGTCCGGCCGTACTCCCGGGCGAAACGGCGCATCTCCTCCGCGGGGAGCCCGCAGACCCCGGACGCCCATTCCGGGCTTCGCTCCCCGCCCCCGGAGCGCCCCAGGACGTAGTCCTCCAGCTCCTCGAAGCCCGCGGACCGGGTCCGGGCGAACTCCCGGTCCGCCAGGCCCTCGGAAAGGAGGGTGTGGAGAACCGCGAGCATCAGCGCGGCGTCCGTCCCCGGCCGGACGGGGAGCCACCAGGCCCCGGTGCGTTCCGCGGTGGCGGTCCTGCGGGGGTCGATATACACGATACGGGCCCCGCGGTCCCGGGCCTCCAGGAGGCGGCAGGAGAGCTCCGTCCCCAGGCGGGCTTCCAGGATATTCGCCCCCCAGAGGATCACCATAGCCGAATGCCGCAGAGTGGCGGGATCGAACCCGGAGGAGTCGAGATCCCCGCCCAAAAGGTACGGAAGGGCGAAACGGGCAGCCTGGTTGGAGTAGTTTCCGGACAGGACGACGGCTCCCCCCGCCGCGTTGAGGAACCGGGTGGTCAGGGTCTGGGTGTCGTGTAGGGCGCCCGTGGACCCCGAGCTGGATAGGTTAAGAATAGCGGCGCTTCCGTAGCGGGCGCGGATCTCCTCCAGCCTCTCGGCCACGATGCCCAGGGCTTCCTCCCAGGAGGCCTCCCGGAAATCCCCGCTCCCCCGCTCCCCGCGTCGCACTAGGGGCGATAGGATCCTGTCCGGGGAGTTGTGGAACCGGGGCAGGTCCACGCCCCGGCGGCAACCGGCCAGGCCGCGGGGAGCCGCCGGATTCCGGAGGATGCGGACGGGAACGCCGTCTTCGACCTCCGCCAGGAGTGGGCAGGCGTTGCCCCCGCAGTCCTTGCCGCAGAAGGTAGGGACTCTCACGGAAGGCCTCACGCGGGAAGGACTATGGATATCACTTCCTCCATGGTCTGGACGGGGTGGAAGGTGATCCCCTTTTTCACGTGATCCGGGATCTCGTCCAGGTCCTTCTCGTTGGCCTTGGGAAAGACGATGTCCCTGATCTTGTTGCGCCGGGCGGCCACGGTCTTCTCCTTCAGCCCCCCTATGGGCAGGACCTGCCCCGTGAGGGAGAGTTCGCCGGTCATGGCCAGCCGGTCCTTGATCTTCCGTCCCAGGACCAGGGAAAGCAAGGCGGTGGCCATGGTGATTCCCGCGGAGGGGCCGTCCTTGGGGGTGGCCCCCTCCGGTATGTGCAGGTGTATCTGCCGCCCCTCGAAGTAGTCGGCTCCCACCTTGTATCGGTCCGCCGCAATATGCCGTACGTAGGTGTAGGCGATTCCCGCGGACTCCTGCATGACCGAACCCATCTGCCCGGTCAGCTTGAAGCCCTCCTTCCCGGGGTTCGCCACGGCCTCGATGATCAGGGTGTCGCCCCCCATGCTCGTCCACGCAAGCCCCACGGACATCCCCGGCCCGGTGGCTCGCTTTACCTCGTCCTCCCGGAAGACGGGCTTTCCCAGTTGCTTCTGAACGGCGGGCTTGTCCACCTTGAACCTGGTTCCTCCCTTGTCCTCCAGGACGATGGCCTTGGCGATCTTCCGGTGTATCTTGTCCAGGTACTTCTCGAAGTTCCGGACTCCCGCCTCCCGGGC
>CAYTYG010000187.1:5021-6565 GCA_964441515.1 uncultured Treponema sp. | reverse complement strand
TCGAGTTTCCCGGGGTTCTGTTGTTCACGAGCCACGACCACGAATTCGTCAACTCGATAGCGACTCGCATCGTGGAGATTTGCCCCGGAGGGGTGATCGACCGCTCCATGCCCTTCGACGACTACATCGCGGATCCCCGGGTGCGGGATCTTCGGGACGAGTACTACCACGGCCACGTGATCGCCGAAATTTAGAGAGTTCCCGGCTGAGTCCGGAGCCCCCGCTACCGTCGGCGGACGGCCCGGACGCCCGCGTCCGATACGTAGAGCTGAACGGCCTCAAGATAGAGCAGCCTGGCACCCAGAAATCCAGCCCGAATCAGGAGTCCCTCCTCGCCTCCCGGCGTGCCGTCCATTCCCGGGAATACGAAATTCCCAAGGGACCAGAAGACGGGCCTCCCCTGGATCCATTCCATCCCCCCTACGACATGGGGGTGGGACCCGATGACGGCGTCCGCCCCGGCTACGATGAGCTCCGTCACTACCCTCCGGAAATCTCGGGATGGTTCCCTCGACCATTCCTCCCCCCCGTGCAGCAGGACGATATCCAGGGTGTCCTCCCGGAAGGCCTGACGGATCCGTAGAAGACCCTCCCGATCCAGCCAGAGGATTCCTATCCTTCCCTCCCGGGCTGCGACCGCGGCACCGTCCCAGCCGGACCGCTCCCTTGGGAAAAATGCGGCGCCGTGGACCGCGGCATCGTGACCCTTAATGGACGCCCGATACGGTCGGGCCGCTTCTTCGACATTTCCACCCGCCCCCACCCCGGCCATCCCCGCTCCGGTCAAGGCCGACAGGGTATCGGTGAGACCTTCCGTACCCCAGTCCAGGCAGTGGTTGTTGGCTAGGAGGAGGACATCAATACCGGATGCCGCCAAACCGCCTGCGGTTTCCGGAGGGGAACGGAAAGTGAAGGTTTTCCGGGCCCGGACCCCCTTGCGCGTCAGGGCTCCCTCGAGGTTCGCCAGGGCCAGGTCGGCGCCTCCCAGGACCCGGAGAATCTCCGGGTCGAAAACGGCTCCGGGACCTCCGGCGAGGAGCCTTCGGTCGATACCGCGCCCGGTCATCAAGTCCCCCGCCGCCGCGATCCAGATCAGGCTGGGATTCGATACGGAAGCATTTCGGGCTTCCTCCTCCATACGCTCTAGGTTCGATCTGAGTAGTTCCAGGGACGCCCGTCCACGGCGGTTCCGGGCTTCCGCGTAAACCCGGGTTTCCCGATGCAGGGGGTAGTCGGATTCGTCAACAGTCTTCCCGGAAACAGGCAGCGCCACCAGGGGCGGCAGAATTTCAGACACCGGCAGGACACGGACGGCGCCGGAGCGGCATTCATCGAAGGTAATGGTTCGGCTCAGGGACCGAAACAAGGCTTCCGGAGAAGACCTGTATCGGCCCACCTCTGCCGCCGGGGCGTGGGGCACTCGGAAAAGCACGAATCCGCCTTCCGGGGCTTCCCGGGATGCTTCTCCGGACCAGAGGGAATCCATACTTAGAAGGATGTCCGCGCGGTTCCGGGCTTCCGAAAACCGGAACGCCGGACCGTCC
>CAYTYG010000187.1:661-5011 GCA_964441515.1 uncultured Treponema sp. | reverse complement strand
TGGATGACCGCGCCGATGGAAAACGAATCGAAGAGCGCTTCCGTTTCCGCCGCGAGAACCTCCGGAGCTTCGATAAAGACACGGGCCGAACAAGCCCCGGCGGACAGGACCAAGCACGAGGAGATCGCCGCGCACAGCCGGGAGATTTTGCGAAGACGTCTTCGCCGTATCATGAAACGCAGCCTTTCGATCGACGGGCAGTCCCAAACCCCGGTTGCGCAGGGTGCCGCCCTCGATCCCGCGAACGGTTCGGAGTATACCCCCGTTTCCTTGTACAGAGAACAAAACTGCCGCTCCACCGCGATCTCGCCTGAGGAAAACCCCGGTATACAGGAGCATACCTTAACAAAAAGGGAAGTTTCCTGTATTCTTCCGGATAATGACTTTTTCCACAAGAATGGACGTGTAATGAACTTCACGGAAATGGACCTTCATCCGGATCTTAAAAAGGGCATTGATGATGCCGGCTATGTCTCCTGCATGCCCGTACAAGCGCAGGTCTTCCCCCACGCCTTCGCCGGCGAGGACATCTACGCCCAGTCCCAGACCGGAACCGGCAAAACCGCGGCCTTCCTGGTTTCCATTTTTCAGCGCATCCTGACGGTACCCGAGCTTCGAACCCGCAAGGTCCTCATCCTGGCGCCCACCCGGGAACTCGCCGTCCAGATCGTCGACGAGACGAAAAAGCTCGGCAAGCATCTCTCGATCAGCGTGGGAGGTTTTTTCGGGGGCGTAAGCTACGGCCCCCAAGTGGACATGCTCAAGGCGAACGTACAGATCCTTATCGGGACTCCGGGGCGCATTATAGATCTCCTGCAGCAGGGCAAGATGATCCTCAAGGACGTCGGCTTCCTCGTCATCGACGAGGCGGACCGCATGTTCGACATGGGATTCATCGACGACCTGCGGCGCCTCTTGCGGTATCTGCCCCCCCCGGATAAAAGACAGACCTACCTATTCTCCGCCACCCTGGGCGAACGCGTCCGTCACTTGGCCTGGGATTACATGCGGGAGCCCAAGGAGATCGTGATCGAGCCCGAGAACGTGACCGTGGACCTCGTCACCCAGGAAGTCCACCACGTGGCGGCGAACGAGAAATTCCGACTTCTCCTCGGCATCCTCCGGAGGGACAAGCCGGAAAGCGCCATTATTTTCTGCAACCAGAAATACATGGTCGAGGAAGTGGCCCGCCGCCTCCGGATCAACGACATCCCCTGCGATTTCATCATGGGCGATCTCCCGCAATCCCGCCGCATGGAGATAATACGACAGCTGAAAGCCGGCAAGCTCAGCATCCTGGTGGCCACGGACGTAGCCGCTCGGGGGCTCGATATCGACGCTCTAGATATGGTCATCAACTACGACATCCCCCTGGACGCGGAATCCTATGTCCACCGGATAGGCCGTACAGCCCGGGCCGGAAAATCCGGCAAGGCCGTGACCCTGGCTTGCGAGAAGTTCGTATACGGACTTCCGGCCATCGAGGAATTCATCAACATGAAGATTCCGGTGGCTCCCTTCGACGACAAGCTTCTCGAGGAGGACCGCAGCGCGGGCATGCATTTCGGCTACAGCCGGGATCGCGGACGGAACGCCTCCGGACGCCGGGACGACCGGGATACCCGGAGGGAACCCCGCAGGGAAGGCCGGACCTCCCGACGTTCGGATCACGGGAAAAGCGCGCCCCGCCCCCGCACCTCCGCAGGCCCCACGCGCCCCGAAGCGGCTTCCCGCCGCCCATCAAAGCGCATGGAGACGCCCAAATCCTCCGATCTCTACAACCTGCCCCTCGAGGAGCGTATGCGCCTCTATAAACAGAAATACGCGGGACAACAGGACAGGGCGTCGAATTCGGACGCTTCCCGCCGGGAGGCCCCGAACTCGAGGCGGAGGCCTTCCGAGCAGAGGAAGGGCGGAGCCCCGCGCCCGCAGCAGTCCAAGGACTTCGGCAGGCCGGCTGGAAAGGCCGCAGCCCGGGGCGCCAAGGCTTCCCCTCTCCCGAAACCGTCGGTCCGGGCACCGGCCCCCCAGAAGGAGGCTTCCGGGGAAAAGAAAGGCGTCCGGGGCTTCCTATCCCGCCTCTTCGGGAAGGAATGACCGATAGCCGGAGCTTCCGGCTGCCCGCCTCATGCGGGATACGGGAGGTTCTCCTGTATCCTGCGTCGTACTATCTCCGGTAATTCCCTTTTCTCCTCCGCGGACAGTCCCGCCGTGGGAATGGCTTCTCCTACGGTGAATCGGACCGTCGACGGTACAATCCTCCGTTCGCTCTCCCAAACTTTATACGTGCTGTCCAGCGACAGCGGGATGATCACGGCCTCGGCCCGTGTCGCAAGCTTGAAGCTGCCGTTCCGGAACGGCCCCATGATAGGCCCGCGGCTCCGTGTGCCCTCCGGGAATATCGCGAGGGCGCCTCCGGATCGTATCCTTCGCACGCCCCGCTCTATGGACTTCCGGGCCCGGCCTACTCGTTTCCTGTCCAGGAACACGCTTCCGAGTGCGGATATCCAGATGTTCAGGAAGGGTATCCATGCCGCCTGGTTCTTCGTGACGAAACCGACGCATCGAGGAACGCTGGCAAGGATCAGAAGGATGTCGACGTCGCCTTGATGGTTGGCAATGAAGCAAGCCCGTTCCGTGGACGGAAGAAGTTCCAGGCCTTTTGCCTCGACCCGTACTCCCATGACCCTGAGTACGCTCCGGGCCCAGGACTGTACGAATTTTCCCGTCCAAAACCGGGCTCCCTTCCATCCCAGCCTTTCCAGTATCCAGAGAACCAGTGCGATCGGGGAGGAAAGCATGACGGAAACCCAGAAGTAGATGAAGAAAAATACCGTTCTTATCATATTGTTCCTGTTCTCCCTGCATGTAGGACAAGTTTTATCGTTAAAGGTTCCAGGTTTTTCCTATTTCCGGAATGGTGCATCGTATACGGCTTGACATTACTGATATATCTGGTAAGTATCCTTGTATGGACTTTTCCTCCAGCCGGGTGCCCTCCCCGGACCTTCTTCTTCGGGAGCGGGTCTACGAATACCTCAAACAGTCCCTGACGGCGGGTAAGCTCTCCCCCGGAAACTACCTCAACCTTTCCTCCATCGAGGAGGATCTTGGTCTTTCCCGTACACCCTTGCGGGACGCCCTGCTCCGCCTGGAGGCGGAGGGCTTCGTGACGATCCATTCCCGCAGGGGGGTCTTCGTGAACGCCTTGGATCCACCGACCATCCGGAACATCTACCAGATCATCGGCGCCCTTGAAGGCGCAGCCGCGGAAGAGGCGGCTGCCTCCGCGGAGGACGGCACCTTCGGCAACATGGAGAAGCGCAACGCCGAAATGTACACCGCCCTGGAGCGGGACAGTTTCGACGAGTACTACGCTAAAAACCTGGAGTTCCATGATTCCTTCGTGAACCTGTCGGGCAATCCGGAGCTTGTACAATCGGTGCATATCCTCAAGGAACGGCTCTACGATTTTCCCCGCAGGAAGGAGTATCTCCGGGAATGGGAATTCGCTTCCGTCCGGGAGCATACGGAAATCGTTGAGCTCTTCCGTTCCGGGGATTTTTCCGCCGCAGCTTCCTACCTCCGCAACATCCATTGGTCCTTCGAACTCCAGGAGCATTTCGTAGAGGAGTATTACTTTTCCCGCCTTGGAAAATCCGGCTTCGGAAGGCCATGAAGGGATTTTTTTTCGACGTACGTAAATATTCCATCCACGACGGTCCGGGCATCCGTACCGCCTTTTTCTTCAAGGGCTGCCCGCTTCGTTGCGCCTGGTGCCATAATCCGGAGGGAATAGCTTTTCCGGCGGAACTCTTCCTCCGGAAGGATCGCTGCCTCGGACAATCATCCTGCGGAGCCTGCCGTTCGGTCTGCCCTTCCGGCTGCGCGATGCCCCTGGATGCTAGGGCTGACCCGGGAAACGTCTTTTCTTGTACGGCTTGCGGCGCCTGCGTGCGCGTCTGTCCCTCCGGCGCACGACAAATCGTCGGAAGCCCCCTGGAAGTTTCGGACGTCCTTTCCCTTGCCCTGGAAGACGAACCCTTCTATGCGGAATCCGGAGGGGGCGTTACTTTTTCAGGCGGAGAGCCTCTGGCTCAATCGGTCTTTCTTCGGGACTGCCTCACCGGGCTCCAGGACTCGGGCATCCATACGGCCGTCGACACCAGCGGATACGCATCCTGGAGCGAGATGGAAGGCGTCGCCGCCCTGGCGGACTTGATTCTCTTCGACCTGAAGCTCATGGACAGCAGCGAGCATAAACGATGGACCGGGGTTCCGAACGAAGGCATCCTGGAGAACCTTCGCCGGCTCTGCGATCTTGGAAAGCCCGTTTGGGTGCGAATCCCC
>CAYTYG010000187.1:0-631 GCA_964441515.1 uncultured Treponema sp. | reverse complement strand
TGATTCCCGGCATCAACGACGGCAGCGCCAACTTGGAATCCTCCGCCGCCTTTCTGTCTCGGCTTGGCTTCGGCCATATGGACGGAACGGAGCGATCCGTGCAGATCCTTCCCTATCACGATTCCGGGAGGGGTAAGTATACAGCGCGGGGTCTTCCGTATTCTCTGGACGAAATACCGATTCCCGGGCCGGATGCCATGAATAGGGCCCTTGCCTTTTTCGACGACCGTAAAATTCCTGTACGGATCGGAGGTTGACATGGATACGACAATACTGGCTCTCCGGGAGGAAAGCTTTAGCGCAAAACCCTCGCTTTCCGCGGAACGAGCCCTGATTTTGACGGAAGTCTATATTCAGAACGAAGGCAAGGTTCCCGCCCCCGTTCTTCGGGCCCTGGCCTTCCGGGAATTCTGCGAACGAAAGACGATCTACCTGGATCCCCGAGAGACTATCGTCGGCGAACGGGGCCCCCGTCCCAAGGCCTGCCCGACCTATCCGGAGCTCACCTGTCATTCCCTCGAAGACCTTGAGATTCTCCGCACCCGCCCCATGACTTCCTATTCCGTGGACGAGGAAACCATCGAGGCGTATCGTTCCCGGATCATCCCTTACTGGCGAGGAAGGTCCATCC
>CAYTYG010000186.1:0-6571 GCA_964441515.1 uncultured Treponema sp. | reverse complement strand
GGGCGGAAGCCCTCCCCAGGGCCATGCCCAGGCCCACCAGTACGAGGAGGATCCCGGAGACAATCCGGATTTCCCGGCCCCGGCGCTTGAACCAGTCCAGGACGGGTTTCATCCGGCCCAGGAAGGCGCCCGCGGCCAGGAAGGGCAGGGCCAGCCCCAGGGAATAGGCGGCCAGGAGGACGCCGGCGGCTATAGGATTCCCGTTCCTTCCTGCGTAGAGGAGGATGGACGCCAGGATGGGTCCGACGCAGGGGGTCCACCCCGCCCCGAAGGCCATCCCCACCAGGAAGGCCCCGGCAAGGCCGCGGGGGTGTTCCCTAGGATGGGCCCGCCGCTCGGCGTTCAGGAACTTTAAAAAGTCGAAGAGGGTGTTGAGCCCGAAGAGGGCGATCAGGATTCCCGCGGCGAGGTTGATCGTGCGCGAAGCCCCGCCCAGGAGGGAGGCCCCGCCCCCGAATATAATGCCCAGAGCCGTAAAAACCGAGGTGAAACCCAGAACGAAGGCCAGGGTTCTGATAAGGATCGTCCCGCGGGGGGTACGGCCGGATCGGACGTCCGAGACGCCGCTTCCGGAAATAAAGGAGATGTAGCCCGGTATGAGAGGCAGGACACAGGGCGAAAGGAAGGACAGGATTCCCGCGCCCAGGGCCAGCAGGATGCTCGGCGTCTGGGTCATCTCCGCGACAGCTCCCGGAAGAGGTCGACGACCTCGGACTCGTCGTAGGACCGGGCTCCGATGACGGCCGCGACGGCCCGGGCGTCCTTGTCCAGGACGAAGGTGGTCGGGATGCCCCGGGACGCGAAGTCCGCGGAGGCCGCCCCCGAGGGGTCCAGGTAGATCGGGAAGGTGTAGGGGTTCTGCTTTAGAAAGGCAGAGACGGTTTCCGGCTTTTCGGCCACGCTGACCGCCGCCACCGCGAAAGCCTCGGCTTTCATCTCCCTGTGCAGGGCTTCTATGGAAGGCATCTCCTGGCGGCAGGGGGGGCACCAGGTAGCCCAGAAGTTGAGCAGGGTGATCTTTCCCCGAAAGTCCGCGGGTCCGACGGTGGATCCCCCCACCCGGGATTGTACCTTGAAAGCCGGTATATCCTGGGGCTCCGGAAATACGAAAAATCCGAGGGCCTCGAATCGCTCCGCGTACCAGGGACGGTTTGGAGCCCCGGATTCCGAGGAAACCTCCCTCCCGGACAAGCCTCCGGCATCCACCGGAACGGCGCTCGGGGATTCGGATTTCGCGGGTTTCTCAATTCCTCCCCGGGCGTCGGATCCCCGGGAACAGCTTCCGAGGAGTACGATGGCCGCCGTCAGGACAAGGGAGACGTTCCGCATTCTATTCTCCTTGCGGGTGAGTTGGTAGATATAAAAAATAATATATATTTCAATGCAAAGGCAAGGATGCTAAAGGAGACGTTCCGGACCGGGGCGTCATTCCTCGAAATCGTATTGCCAATACCGCTCGTAGGTGCTGCTCCGCTCCCCGTGCCGCACGAGGCGTCCGCGCTCATCGTACTCGTTATAGAACTCGAACACCGGCTTCGTCCCGTCCGCGTCCAGCCAGGTCTTCTTTAAAAGTTTTTCGCCGGAGTATTCGTACCGGACGCGGTAGGTTTCCTGTCGTTCCAGGTCTTCCGCAACCGTCTCGGTCAGGCGTCCGTCCTCGAAAGTATTCACGGCTAATTCCGTCACGATCCCGCCTCGGAATTTGGTCCGTTTGACGGGGAGCCCCTCTTCGTACTCGTATTCGAAGTCCTCCACGACCAATCCGTCGCTTTTTTCATGTTCGAATTCCTGGTGGACGAGGTCCCCGCGTTCGTTGTATTCATGGATGAACAGGGAATCGTCGAATCCGCGCTCCTCCTCGTACAGAAGGACCCCTTTTAAGCTTTTCCGGACTACATGGGTTACGACGTAGGATTCTTCGTATCGGCTTGTTTTCTCGGTGAACTGGTATCCGTCTTCGAGGACGGTGCGTTCCCCCAAGGTATGCCACCAGCGGTTCCATCCCTTCTCGGTCTTGTCCTCCAGGGAATACTCCAAGATGTTTCCGTCCTCGTCGTACCGGTAGGTCTTGCGGGACCGTATCGTCCCGTCCGGATTCAGGAAGTAGGAAAGCCGGACCCTGTGGTTTTCGTCGTAGTAGATTCGCTGGCGGTTTTGGAAATTCTCGCTACCGCCGAAAAAGAACCGCTCCAGGGCGACATAGCCGCCGGAGGTCTTCGGGGGGGCTTCCCGGGAAGGGACGGATGCACAGGAGGCCAGAAGGCCCAGGAACAGGATGGGAAGGAGTCGAGTCTGCCGCATGGTGTCTCTCCTTGCCCTGGGATTGTACCGCATCGGGCGTATCGTTTAACAGAGTTCCGCAAATGTGTGTTTAAGGATTTTTTAACATCCTGGTACAGCGTGCTGGCTCCGCCCGGTCCCCGGTTTTCGGGAATCCGTAGGCGAAGGAGCCTCTTTTTTGGTATACTTTACGGCGAAGGCCGGCCCCCGGGAGCTGCGGTCCGGCCGTATCCCAGAAGGAGAACCGATGAAATCCGATCCCTCCATCCCCATGCGGCCCCGGGCCGACGACGAAGAAAACGAATCGCCCCCCGATAAGATCCAGTTCCCCGATCCCCTGGCGGAGCGTTTCCTGAAGACGCGCACTATCCTCCTTTCCGGGGAGGTGAACAAGGAGACTGCGGAAAAGGTCATCAGCCGGCTCCTCCTGATGGAGAGCCAGTCCGACGATCCGGTGCGCATCCTTATCGACTCGCCCGGGGGTGACGCGGACGCGGGCTTCGCCATCTTCGACATGGCGCGTTTCGTGAAGCCCCCTGTCTTCATGATCGGAATGGGCCTCGTGGCCAGCGCCGGCGCCCTCATCCTCCTTGCCGCCCCCAAGGAGCGGCGCATCGGGCTTCCCAACTCCCATTACCTCATCCATCAGCCCCTCTCCGGCATGCGCGGCGTGGCCACGGACATCGAGATCCACGCCCGGGAGATCGAGCGCACCCGGGAGCGGATCAACAAGCTCATCGCCCTGGAGACGGGGCAGAAGCTGGAGCGGGTCCAGAAGGACACGGACCGGGACTTCTGGATGACCGCGGAGGAGGCTGTGACCTACGGCCTCATATCGCGTACGGTGACCCGCCGGGACGAACTCTAGATGGACCGCCGGTCCCTCGCCTCCGCCCTGGACAGCGCCTATCCCGGCCTTTCCGAGGAGGCGGCGGGGGGCCGCAGGGTCTACCGGGGCAAGGTCCGGGACGTGGTGGAGGGCCGGGAGCGCATGCTCCTCGTGGCCAGCGACCGCATCTCGGCCTTCGACCGGGTCCTTTCCACCATACCCTTCAAGGGGGAGATCCTCAACCGCGTTTCCGCCTGGTGGTTCGCGCGGACGGACGACATCGTCCCCAACCACCTCCTGGGGCCCGCGGAGCTTGGCGGCCGGGACCCCGTAGGTGAGACGGGCCGGGCCTGCCTGGCCCGCCGTGCGGACATGGTGGACGTGGAAGTCGTGGTGCGCGGCTTCCTGGCCGGTTCGGCCTGGCGGGACTACGAGGCGGGGCGCCCGGTCTCCGGGATCGTTCTGCCCCGGGGCCTGGAGCGGGACTCCGAGTTTCCCGAGCCCCTGGTGACCCCTTCCACGAAGGAGGCCTCCGGGCACGACCGGCCCATGGGGGGCGGGGAGCTTGTCCGCTCGGGGCGGGTGGAGGCCGGCCTGTGGAGGGAGATAGAGCGGACGGCCAAGGCTCTCTATCTGCGGGGCCGGGAGCTGGCCCTGCGGAACGGCCTCATCCTGGCGGACACGAAGTACGAGTTCGGCGTGATCGACGGGCGCCTTGTCCTGGCGGACGAGATCCACACACCCGACTCCAGCCGCTACTGGCGCGTCCCGGGCGCCTCGGAGACCGTGGGTGGCCGGCGGGAGCTGGATAAGGAGAGCTTCCGCCGCTGGCTCCTGGAACGCGGGTTTTCCGGGAATGGGGAGGCGCCGGAGATCACGAGGGACATACGGTTGGAGACGGCCGCGCGGTACGTCGAGGCATTCGAGGCCATCACGGGCACGGCTTTTGAACCGGTTCCCCTTTCGCCGCAAGCGCGGGACGGGATCCTGGCGGAATGGGCCCGGGCGGTCCGGTAGGAAAAAACGCCGAGCCGCCCCAGGGGGCCCGGTATGCGTCTATCCGGAATCCGGGCGGCGGTCTTCGCCGCCCTTTTCATTTTTGTCCTATGCTCCTCCCGCTGTTCCTTCCTGGAGCTTCCCTCCTCCTCCCTGACGATCCTCTCCTACAACCTCCAGACCCTCTTCGACGACCGCGACGACGGCGCGGAATTTTCGGGGTGGTCCGTGGCCCGGGGGCAGTGGGACTCGGAGGGGTATCGCCGGAGGCTTAAGAATCTCGCCGGGGCTATAAAGGCCGCGGTCCCGGGGGGGCCGGACGTGGCGGTCCTTCAGGAGGCGGAGAACCGGCGGGTGGCGGACGACCTGGCCGTACTCCTTCCGGGTAATTACCCGACCCGGGTGGTCTCCGGGGGCGAGGGGCAGGCCCTCCACACCGTCGTCCTCTCGAAGCTTCCCCTCCTTTCCGCCCGGGCGCACTCGGTCCGGACCGAGGCGGAGGGGGAGGCCGGGGAGCTTCGGCCCCTCCTGGAGGCGGTCCTGGATGCGGACGGAGTTCGTCTTACCGTACTAGCCGCGCACTGGAAGAGCAAGGTGGGAGGGGCCGAGGCGACCGAGCCGGCCCGCCGCGCCCAGGCCTCCCTGGCGGCCCGGAGGATACGGGATATCCTTGCCGAGGATCCCGCCGCGGAGGTGCTCCTGGCCGGGGACCTCAACGAGAACCCGGACGAGTGGGAGCGGGTGTCCGGGGCCTACCCGACGGCCCTCCTGCCGGCGGAGGCGGCCGCCCGGGCTCCGGCGTACCCGGACCGCGTCCTGGTGGCGAAAACTCCCGAGGAAGCGGGCCTCGCGGCCGACGGACTCGCGCTCTGGAGTCCCTGGGAGGAGGCGCAGGGCGGCTTCAGCTACGTCCACGAGGGAAAGGAGGAGCGCATCGACCACCTTCTCCTCGGGCCCGGACTCCTGGACGGCCGGGGGCTTGTTTTCCGGAGCTTTTCCGCCGAGGCGCCGGAGGGGCTCCTTACGGAGGACGGGCTTCCCTGGGAATGGGACCGCACGAACCGGGAGGGGTATTCCGACCATCTGCCCATCCGGATGGAACTCCGGCGCGCGGAAGGCTAGGGGCGGGAAGGGCCGGGTTCCCCTCCCGGGAACCCCCGTCTCTGGCCAAGGCCCGTCCGTCCGGGGTACAATCCCCCGATTATGCCCGACGCCAAGCCCCTCATCGTACAGAGCGACATGAGCCTTCTCCTCGACGCCCACGACCCGGGGTTCGAGGAGGCCCGCGAGGCCCTGGGCACCTTCGCGCAGCTGGAGAAGAGCCCGGAGCACTTCCACACCTACCGCATCACCCCGCTCTCCCTGTGGAACGCCGCGGCTGCGGGCTTTTCCTCGGAGGACGCCGAGGCGGCCCTACGGCGCTGGTCGAGGTACGAGGTTCCCCAGAGCGTGCTCTATTCGATCCGGGAGATTTCGGCGCGCTTCGGGAAGCTCCTCCTGCGGGAAGGCCCGACGGATTGGGAGCTCGTACTGTCCTGCGGGGACCGGCGGGTGGCGGCGGAGATATCCTCCTCGAAACGACTGGCCAAGTGGCTCGAGCCCGTCCCGGAGGGCTTTCGGGTGCGCCTCACGGACCGGGGGACGGTGAAGCGGGAGCTGACGGCCCTGGGTTGGCCCGTGAAGGACCTGGCGCCCCTCACCGAGGGGGATCCGCTCCCCTTCGCCCTGCGCGGGACGGCGGCTTCCGGAAAGCCCTTCTCCCTGCGGCCCTACCAGGAGGACGCGGTGCGGGCCTTCCGGGGCGACGGAGGGCCGGGTACCGGGTACGGCGTCGTGGTCCTTCCCTGCGGGGCCGGCAAGACGGTGGTGGCCATGGCCGCAGCAGCATCGATCGGCCGCAAGACCCTGGTGGTCACCACCAACGTGGCGGCGGTGCACCAGTGGATGGACGAGCTGGCCGACAAGACGGACCTGGCCCCCGGGGACGTGGGGGAGTACACGGGGGCCCGCAAGGAGGTGCGGCCCGTCACCATCGCCACCTATCAGGTCCTGGTCTGGCGCCCCGACAAGGAGTCGGACTACCCGCACTTCGACCTCTTCCGGAAGGAAAAGTGGGGGCTCATCGTCTACGACGAGGTGCACCTCCTCCCGGCGCCGGTCTTTCGCGTGGTGGCCGAGATACAGGCGGTGCGGAGGCTGGGACTGACCGCCACCCTGGTGCGGGAGGACGGCCGGGAGGAGGACGTCTTTTCCCTCATCGGGCCCAAGAAGTACGACGTTCCCTGGAAGGATCTGGAGCGCAAGGGCTTTATTGCCGAGGCCTTCTGCCGGGAGATCCGGGTTGCCCTCCCGGAGGATCTCGCGATCGAGCACGCCGCGGCGCCCCTGCGAAGCAAGCACCGCATCGCGGCGGAGAACCCCCGGAAGCTCGAGATCGTCCGGGAGCTCGTGTCCAACCACCCGGAC
>CAYTYG010000185.1:0-6578 GCA_964441515.1 uncultured Treponema sp. | reverse complement strand
CGAGGAATCCGACCTGGCGGAAGTCCGGCGCATCGAGCGGCTCGTTCAGGCCAAGTCCCCGGCGCTCCTGGAAAAACCCGGCCTCGTGCGGTTCCTCCTCGACCGTTCCCCCTACTCCCTGGCCCGGGACGCCTTCCAGGTGGTCCAGGGCCTGGATCTCGGGTCCCTGACCGCGGCCCAGGCGGTAGGCGGGCTGGCGGCCTGGGCGGAGGCGGAGGACCTTTTCCAATCGGGGGAGAATCCCTTCGCCCGGTTCTCCGGCATCCCGGAACGCCAGATCCTTCCCGCCATCGTCAAGACGAGCGAGGGGTTCTTCCTGACTACCGCCTCCGACGGGTCCTCGAACCTGGAGACTTCGATACGGGCCGGGTGGGCCCTGATGCGGCTGGGCGAGTCCACGGGCAAAACCATGTTCACGGGCATAGGCCAGAGCCTGATCCTGGGCTCCCTCCGTTTATCGGATTCTCTCGGCTTCCTCCCCCGATCGGTCGTGGTGCGCAACGGGGGAGTGGCGGACAAGGTGGACGTCCTGTCGCCCGAGGAGGCCTATCCCCTGGTGGCCCGGAACCCCTACTATCCCCGGGAGGTCTCGTTTTTCAAGGAAGTGGGCCCCAGCGCCTGGGTCTGGACCTGCTCCCCCTCCGTTTCCGTTTCCGTCCCGGCGGGGAGCATGGTCTGGACCCTGGAGTTCCCGGAACAGGGTGTGCATTACATCGCCGCCTACGGGGTGCGGCCCTTCGCCAAGATGCAGCTCTACGGCCTGGACTACCCCATGGACCCGGCCTTCGAGAACTACAACGCCTCGGGCTACCTCTACCGCCGGGCGGCCAACGTCGTCTATTTCAAGATGCGGCACCGTTCCCGAACCGAAGATATCCGCATGTTCTATTGACGAGAGCCTTTTCGGCGCGGCCCTGCGTTTTTCCCGGACGCTATTCCACATCGGGAAATTTTCCTGTACCATCCGACGCATCCATGCGAATCGAGATTTACTTCGCAGACACCTCCTTGGACGGCCGCGGCCGGGGAGTGTCCGACAAGATCTCCCGCTCCCTCGGCCGTCGGGTCCGCGCGGTTTGCGTGGACGTCCTCCTATCCGGACTCGACATCCCACGGCAGGCGGCCGAGGAGGCCTTCGCCGACCCGGTGGTCCAGCGCGTGACGTTGGACGAGCCGGTTGCGGAGCGAATGCCCGGGTGGTCCGCCCTGATCGAGACAGCCTGGAAGCCGGGCGTAACGGACACCCTGGCCGTCACGGCCCGGGAAGCCCTGGAGATAACCCTGGGCCCGGAGACAGCCCGGGAGGCCCGGATTTCCACGGCCCGCCAGGTTCTACTATACGGCGATCTTTCCAAGGCCGAGGCGGAACGGGCGGCGCGGCTCCTCTACAACCCCCTGATTCAGCTGGCCCGGGTGGTCACCGCCGGGGAATGGCGCGAGGGAGCCCGCCCTCCGGCCGCCTATCCGCAGGTTGCCGTCCGCGGCCGCCCGGACTGCGAGACCTTTCCCCTCTCGGTCCTGGACGACGAGGCCCTCGAAACCCTCTCCCGGGAACGCCTCCTGGCTCTTTCCCTTCCGGAGATGAAAGCCGTCCAGGCCTACTTTTCCGATCCCGCGACCCTGGCCGCGCGGAGCGCCCGGGGCCTCCCACGGGATCCCACGGACGTGGAGATCGAAATGATCGCCCAGACCTGGAGCGAACACTGCAAGCACAAGATCTTCAACGCCGAGATCGAGTACGCGGAGGAGGACCCGGAGGGCCGGCCCGCGGGGAAGCCCGAGACGATCCGTTCCCTATTCAAGACCTATATCCGCGGCCTCACGGAGGAGCTCGCCCCCTCGAAGGACTTCCTCCGGTCGGTCTTCACGGACAACGCGGGGGTCGTCCAATTCCGCCCCGGATGGGCGCTCTGCGTGAAGGTGGAAACCCATAACTCCCCCTCCGCCCTGGATCCCTACGGCGGGGCCGTCACCGGCATCGTGGGGGTCAACCGGGACATTTTGGGCACGGGCCTAGGCGCCAAGCCCTTCTTCAACACCGACGTCCTCTGCTTCGCCCCACCGGACACCCCGGAGTCCGAGGTTCCCGAAGGACTCCTGCACCCCAGGGATGTCCTGGAGGGGGTGCACCGGGGCATCGTGGACGGCGGAAACCAGTCCGGCATCCCCGTGGCGGCGGGGGCCTTCCTTTTCGACGAAAGTTTCTTGGGAAAACCCCTCGTGTTCTGCGGCACCGGGGGCCTTCTGCCGGAAACCGTGAACGGCCGCCCCTCCTGGGAGAAGACCGTCCGCCCCGGGGACGCGGCCGTCATGATAGGCGGGCGCATCGGCAAGGACGGGATACACGGAGCCACCTTCTCCAGCCTGGCCCTGGACGAGGGGAGCCCCTCCTCGGCGGTCCAGATCGGGGATCCGATAATCCAGCGCCGCATGACGGACTTCCTCCTGGAAGCCCGCGACCTGGGCCTCTACGTCGGAATAACGGACGACGGTGCCGGCGGACTATCCTCGAGCCTGGGCGAGATGGCCCAGGCGTCGGGCGGGGTTCGCATCGATCTGGACGCCTGCCCCCTCAAGTACCCGGGGCTCTCCCCCTGGGAGATCCTCGTGTCCGAGAGCCAGGAACGCATGAGCCTGGCCGTCCCGCCGGAGAGGCTGCCCGAGTTCCTGGCCCTGGCGGACCGCCGGGGCGTGGAAGCCGCGGCGGTCGGGGAGTTCACGGACTCCGGGAGCGTGGAGGTCGCGGCCGGCGGCGCGACGGCGGGCCTCGTATCCCTGGACTTCCTCCACGAGGGGCTGCCCCCCCTGCGGCTCCAGGCCCGGTGGTCCCCCGCCCGCCTTGCCGTCGGCGTCCTCCCGGCCCGCTCCGACTGGACGGAGACCCTCTGCCGCGTCCTGGCGGAGCCCAACGCCGCGTCCAAGGAGCCCTGGGTGCGGGAGTACGACCACGAGGTCCAGGGCCGCTCCATCGAGAAGCCCTTCGCGGGGGTGAACCGGGACGCCCCCTCGGACGGGGCCGTGCTCAAGCCCCTGTACGACGATTGGACGGGCATCACGGTCACCCACGGGATCTGCCCCCGGCTCTCGGACTACGACGCAGGGCTTATGGCCGCCTGCGCCGTGGATGAGGCTTTCCGGGCCCATATCGCTCTTGGGGGAGATCCCGACCGCGCCGCGGCCCTGGACAACTTCTGCTGGCCCGATCCCGTCTCCTCGCCTTCGAACCCGGACGGGGGGCGCAAGCTGGCCCAGCTCGTCCGCGCCTGCCGGGGCCTTCGGGACGCGTGCCGGGCCTACGGCATCCCCCTCGTTTCGGGCAAGGATTCCATGAAGAACGACGCCGTCCTGGGAAAGCGGCGTATTTCCGTGCGGCCGACGCTCCTGGTGACCCTGACGGGGCTGGTAGGGGACGTACGAAAGACCCCCTCCACGGACTTTCCCGGGACCGGCCTCCTGGTATACCTGCTGGGCCGGACCGACGGAGACCTGGGGCTTTCCCTGCTGGAGAGGGTGGAGGGCGTCCCCCTCGGGAATCCGCCAGCCGTCCGCCCGGGGGAGGCCCTTCCCCTCTATCGGACCCTGGCCCGGGGCATCTCCGGGCGCCTCGTGGTTTCCTGCCACGACCTGTCGGACGGGGGTCTGGCCGCCGCCGCCGCGGAGTCCTGCCTGGGCGGGCGGGTCGGGGCCGACCTGACCCTGGACGCCCTTCCCGGGGACGCCCCCGCGGAACCGGCGCGCCTCCTTTTCTCCGAATCCCCCTCCCGGCTCCTGGTTTCCGTACGGGCCGAGGACCGGGAGAGGTTCGAAAAAAGCTTTTCCGGACTGCCCCACAGACTCCTGGGCAGGACGACCTCCGAACCCCGCCTGCGATTCTCCCTGGGCGGGGCGCCCGTTCTGGACGCGTCCCTGGAAGCCCTGGAAAAGGCCTTCAAGACGCCCGTCGCCGGCAGGAGGTATCCATGAACCCCTCGGCCCTTGTCGTCTGCGGGTTCGGCATCAACGCCGACGAGGAGCTCGCCCAGGCATTCCGTATGGCGGGAGCCGATCCGGACCGGGTCCACGTCACGGACCTGCTCGAGGAGCCCGCGCGGCTCTCCCGGACCCGAATCCTGGCCTTCCCCGGCGGGTTCTCCTACGGCGACCACCTGGGCTCGGGGATGGTTCTCGCCAACCTGCTCCGGAAGCGGCTTCGACCGGAGCTGGAGGCGTTCATCGCGGACGGGGGGCTCGTGATCGGGATCTGCAACGGCTTCCAGGTCTTGGCGAAAACCGGGATCCTCACCAACCTCCGGGGAGGCTGGGAGCGGGAAATATCCCTCGTATACAACGAGCATCCCGGCTACGTGGACGACTGGGTGCGGGTCCGCTTCGAGGAAAGCCCCTGCGTCTGGACCCGGGGCCTGGAGGCCCTGGACCTCCCGATCCGGCACGGGGAAGGCCGCCTGGTAGCCCGGGATCCCGGAATCCTGGAAGCCCTGGAGCGGGAGCGGCTGGTGGCCCTTCGCTACGAGGGGCGAAATCCCAACGGCTCCGCGAATTCCATAGCCGGGGTCTGCGACCGGTCCGGCCGCATACTGGGGCTCATGCCCCACCCGGAGGCCTTCCTGGTCCCGGAAAACCACCCCCAGAGAAGGCGTGGCGCGCGCCGCGCGACGGGTCTGGGAATCTTCCGGAACGCCGTGGAGGCCGCGGAAGCCTGAGCCGGCCGCCTTGGCCCGATGTGGATTTCCCGCGCGCCGGGCTGTATACTGAAGAAAACAATCCCGACATGAATTAAAGGCTGGTGCGGTGCATGAAGGAAGAGTCTCGGTTGTCGCCGGAAGAATATGAACGCCAACTCTTTGACCTTCGCCAGCTTCTGGAAATCTCCAAGAGCCTCAACTCCACCCTGGACTATCCCATCCTGATCGACTCCATACTCTTCACGATCATGGGACAGATGAAGGTTCTGCGGGCGGGCTTTTTCGCCAAGAAAAACCTGGACGCCCCCTCCTTCAGCCTGCACCGGAACTACCAGGGCTTCGACCTGACCCACGACGTCGAGTATTCCATCTCCGAGGATCATCCCCTCATAGGGCTGTTCACCCGGTCCTTGGGATGCCTCACCCTGGAGGAGATCGAGCGGAGCCTGGGAACCCTGGAAGGGCTGGAGGCCCTGACCGCCCTGCATCCCTCCCTGATCGTCCCGCTGAAGGCCAAGGGCGTCGTCAACGGCATCCTGGTCATGGGGGAGCGGATCGAGGGAAAGGAATTCTCCGCGTACGAGAAGGAATACATCGTCAACATAGCGATCCTGGCCGCGATCGCCATCAACAACGCCTTCCTATTCGAGATGACCACCACGGACATGATGACCAAGCTCAAGATGAAGCACTATTTCTACACGGTCCTCGCCGAAAGGATGGAGCAGGCTTCCGCGAAGAACGCGGCCCTTTCCGTCATGATGCTGGATATCGACCATTTCAAAAACTTCAACGACACCTACGGCCACTCCTGCGGCGACATCGTGCTCAAGTCCACGGCCCATGTCATCCAGGAACACATACGAACCGGCGACCTGGCCGCGCGGTACGGCGGCGAGGAGTTCTGCATTATGCTTCCCGGAACGGACGGCCCCCACGCCCTGGGGATAGCGGAACGGATCCGGAAGAGCGTCCAGCGGAACAAGGTGCGCTACGAGGGGCTCTCCCTCGGGGTCACGGTCTCCCTGGGCGTGGCCCAGTACGAGCCCGCCTTCGACCTCTCCGCGAGGATCCTGATCGACCGGGCGGACAAGGCGATGTACCAGTCCAAGCACGAGGGCCGCAACCGGTGCAGCCTGGCCGATCTTCGGGCGTGAACGAGGGGAACCTATGGAGTGGTGGCGCGAAGCGGTCTTCTACCAGATCTACCCCCGGTCCTTCCAGGACTCGAACGGGGACGGCATCGGGGACCTGCCCGGGATAGAGTCGCGGCTGGATTACCTGGCCGGACTAGGCGTGGACGCCCTATGGATATCCCCCTTCTTCAAGTCTCCCATGAAGGACTTCGGCTACGACGTCTCGGACTACGTCTCCGTGGACCCGATGTTCGGAACCCTGGAGGATTTCCGGAGGCTCCTTAAGGCCGCGCACGCCCGGGGGCTCCGGATCGTCCTGGATCTGGTCCTGAACCACACCTCCGACCTCCATCCCTGGTTCACGGAAGCCCGGGCCTCCCGGGAATCGGAGAAGCATGACTGGTACATCTGGAGGCCCGTCGTGCGGGACCGCCGGGGACGAAAGCGGCCTCCGAACAACTGGATCTGCCTCTTCGAGCTGGGCTCCGCCTGGTTCGAAAACGAGGCCACCGGGGAGTGGTACCTGGGCACCTTCACCCGGCACCAACCCGAGGTGAACTGGCGCAACCCCGGCCTCCGCCAGGCCATGTACGGCGTCCTGCGCGCCTGGCTGGACATGGGCGTGGACGGTTTCCGCCTGGACGTCGCCACGGCGTACTTCAAGGACGAGGAGTTCCGCTCCAACCCCTTCAAGTTCTCCCCGGTGCCCGACCTCTTCCAGAAGCACGTCTACGACCGCAACCGTCCCGAGTTCCACGAC
>CAYTYG010000184.1:0-6618 GCA_964441515.1 uncultured Treponema sp. | reverse complement strand
CTCGGGGCCCAAGCACCTGCAGAAGACCCTGACCCGGGCCAACCTGGAGCGCCTCATCGAGGACCTGCTGGAGAGGTCCAAGGAGCCCTGCCGCAAGGCCCTGTCGGACGCCGGGGTCAAGCCGGACCAGATCGACGAGGTCATCCTGGTGGGAGGATCCACCCGCATCCCCAAGGTCCAGCAGATCGTGAAGGACCTGTTCGGCAAGGAGCCCTCCAAGGGCGTCAACCCGGACGAGGCCGTGGCCGTGGGCGCGGCCATCCAGGGCGGGATCCTGGGCGGCGACGTGAAGGACGTCCTTCTCCTGGACGTGACTCCCCTGTCCCTGGGCATCGAGACCCTGGGAGGGGTCTTCACCCGGCTCATCACCCGGAACACCACCATACCCTGCCGCAAGAGCCAGATCTTCTCCACCGCCAGCGACGGCCAGACAGCGGTCTCCATCCACGTCCTCCAGGGCGAGCGGGAGATGGCGGGCCAGAACCGGACCCTCGGGCGCTTCGACCTGGTGGGCATCCCCGCCGCTCCGCGCGGCGTCCCCCAGATCGAGGTGACCTTCGATATCGACGCCAACGGCATCGTCCACGTGTCCGCCAAGGACCTGGGCACCGGCAAGGAGCAGAAGATACGCATCGAGGCTTCCAGCGGGCTCAACGAGGACGAGATCAACAAGATGGTCAAGGAGGCCGAGGCCCACGCGGAGGAGGACAAGAAGGAAAAGGAGCGCGCCGAGGTGCGGAACGAGGCCGATACCCTCATCTACGCCACCGAAAAGTCCCTGAAGGAGTACGGGGAGAAGGTTTCCGCCTCCGACCGCGAAGCTATCGAGGGAGCCGTCAAGGAGCTCCGTTCCGCCGTGGAGTCCAACGACGCCGAGCAGATGCGCCAGAAGATAGAGTCCCTGAAGCAGGCTTCCTACAAGCTCGCAGAGGAGATCTACAAGAACGTCGGCCAGGGCCAGAACGCCCAGGGCGAACAGCAGCCCGGCGGCGGCCCGGGCCCCCAGGACGAGTCCGGCTCCGGCCCCAAGGCCGCCGAGGATGTGGACTACCGCGTCGTCGACGAGGACGAGAAGAAATAGCCTTCAAGCGACCGCGGGGACCGGGGGATAACCCCCCGGCCCGCCCTCGCGGAGCGGCCCATAAGGACGTCACGTGGCGAAACGGGATTATTACGAGGTTCTGGGGATACCCAAGGACGCGTCCAAGGACGACATAAAGAAGGCTTACCGCAAGCAGGCCATAGCCAACCACCCGGACAAGAATCCCGGCAACAAGGCCGCGGAGGAGCGCTTCAAGGAAGCTACGGAGGCCTACGAGGTCTTGAGCGACGACCAGAAGCGGTCCGCCTACGACCAGTTCGGGTTCGCCGGCGTGGAGGGCATGGGAGGCGGCGCGGGAGGCCAGCACGACTTCTCGTCGGTGTTCCGGGACTTCGAGGACATCTTCGGCTTCGGGGATTTTTCCAACATCTTCGGCTCCTTTTTCGGGGGCGCAGGCCGCGGCGGTTCCCGGGGAAGGGCTTCGGCGGGCCAGGGGCAGGACCTGCGCTACGACCTGGAGCTGACCTTCGAGCAGGCCGTGTTCGGCACGGCGGTGGAAATCTCGTACATGAAGAACGACTCCTGCCCGGTCTGCAAGGGAAGCGGCGCGGCGTCGGGGGGCGGCCGGAAGGTCTGCCCCCAGTGCCAGGGCTCCGGGCAGGTCCGCAGGAGTTCGGGGTTCTTCTCCATAGCCTCCCCCTGTCCGACCTGCGGCGGGGACGGGTACGTCGTGGAGAATCCCTGCCGGGACTGCGGAGGCACGGGGCTGGCGAAGAAGCGCCAGAAGATCAAGGTGACCATTCCCGCGGGGGTGGACGACGGCAAGCGGGTGCAGATACCCGGGCAGGGGGACGCCGGGCAGAACGGCGGCCCCCCGGGGGACCTGTACGTCTTCATCCATGTCCGGCCGCACGAGTTCTTCGAACGGGACGGCTACGACCTGTACTGCGCCATACCCATCACGATCTCGCAGGCGGCCCTGGGCGCAGAGATCACGGTGCCCACGATCGAAAAAAAGAAGATCCGAATTTCCGTGCCCGCGGGAGTGCCCCACGGCAAGGTGCTCCGGATACGCGAGGAGGGGGTTCCGCATTCCGGGGCCAATTCCCGCCGGGGCGACATGTACGTGAAGGTCATGGTCCAAGTCCCCGCCAAGCTCTCCCGCCGGGGCCGGGAACTGCTGGAGGAACTCGCCCGGGCGGAGAACGACAGTCCCGATCCCAAGCCCCTGCGGCTCTCGGAGATCAAGGGCTCCTAGTGGGGGAACCGGGGTGTCCAATAAGTCGGTTACTTAACGGACACCCCTTGCAGTTTCCGACGTTTCTTATGAAACGACGGAAACTGCCGCACGCCAACCAGCTGTCCCATAAGTTAACTGAACTTTTGGGACACCCCGTTTTCCTTTCCTAGCCGACCCGCCCGGGGGCAAGGGGCTTTGTCGGCGGCTTTCGGGGCGGGTTGACGCCGGCCCGGAAAGATGTGTAGTCTATCCGTATCTTGATGCTCAAGGAGGTCGTTGATGTACGCCCTTGCCCGACAGGATGCCCTTGATTAGGGAAACCGGCCGGAAAGCTCTGTAGATCGAACGCCCCGCGGCGTTTCCATATCGCCCCGGGTTTCCATAGGGCGCCGCCACGGCGCCACCGTCCAATTCCTGCCGCATCCATCCTCCCGTTTTCCCTGACATCGGACATCCGAAATACTCCCGACCAACGTCTTCCACGGAATCGGACGCGCATAGGCGCGTACCGATTGTCTTAGAGGATCGATTTCAACCGAGAGAGTCACACGATGTCGAGAACGAATATCCGGGCAACCCAATCCAGCTTCTTCGTCTGCGGCCACTGCGGCCGAACCGTATCGCCCCCCGCTTCGGGGCATAGGAACCATTGCCCCGCCTGTCTGCATAGCGTCCATCTGGACATACGGACCGGGGACCGTAAAAGCGGGTGCCGCGGGGTCATGGACCCCATAGGGATATGGGCCAAGAAGGACGGCGAGTGGTCCATCCTGCACCGCTGCAGAAAGTGCGGTTTCATCCGGGCCAACCGGGTGGCGGCCGACGACAACGAAGCCCTTCTCCTCACCCTGGCGGTCCTTCCCCTGAGCCGCCTCCCCTTCCGGGCCGACAGGGTCCTGGAGCTGTCGGCCGCCGGCGAACCCGGGGGAGGCGCCCGATGAGCCTTTCCGACTGGGGATGGACCGAGGAGCGCCGGGCCGAGGCCGAGGCGCTGGGCTTCGGCGACGCCGTGGTCTGCCGCGTGGTCGGGGGCGGGAGGGGCCTGTATGCCCTCGCGGACGGCGAGTCTACGCGGATGGCGCCGGTCTCCGGCGCCTTCGGATACCGGGCGGTCCTTCCCTCGGACTACCCGGTCGTGGGGGACTTCGCGGCCTGCCGCGAGGAAGGGGATCGGCTGGTCATCGAATCGGTTCTTCCGCGCAGGGGCGTCCTCTCGCGGAAGTCGCCGGGAAAGCGGGAGGAGGAGCAGATCCTGGCCGCGAACGTAGACGCCGTCTTCCTCGTCTTCGCGCTGGACGGCGGCCGGGGGTTCCTGCCCCGCCTCGTGGAGCGCCTCTTGACCCTGGTGCGGGACAGCGGGGCCGTTCCCATCGTGCTCCTGAACAAGGCGGATCTGGCGGAGGACCCGCGGCCCTTCCTCGAGGAGGCCGAGAACTCGGCTCCCGGAACCGAGGTGATCCTGGTGTCCGCCGCTACGGGGTCCCACCTGGACGAACTTCGGCGCCGCCTTGAGCCCGCCAGGACGTTCTTCTTCCTCGGGAAGTCCGGGGTCGGGAAATCCTCGCTGATCAACGTTCTCTTCGGCCGCGAGGTCATGAAGACCGGGGAGATACGGGAGGACGACAAGCGCGGCCGCCACACGACGACCAGCCGCGAGCTCTTCCGGGCTCCGAACGGCGCCCTCCTCCTGGACGCGCCGGGGCTGCGGGAGGCCGCCCTCTGGGCCGACGAGGACAGCGTAGACGCGAGTTTCCCGGAAATCGCGGCCCTGGCCGGCGGGTGCCGCTTCCGCGACTGCAGCCACACGGGCGAGCCGGGCTGCGCCGTACAGGCCGCGCTCTCGGGGGGACTCCTGGATTACCGCCGCTACGAAAGCTACCTGGAGTATATGCGGGAGGTCCGGTACAACCGCCTGCGGGGCACCGAAAACGCCAAGCGCGCCGAGCGCATACGCTGGAAGCGGATCACGATGCTCCAGAAGGAGCTGGGCAAGAACCGGGGCGGATCCGGGGCATAGGATGGAAGCCGGGCCCGCCCGCCCCCCGGCTGCGGGATGAGGAGCGGAGCCCTCGCGCAAAGCGTGCCCGCCTAGGGCCGGGTTTTTTCCTCCAGGTCCGCGAGGTAGGCGAGGGCCTCCTCCCGCGTCCGGCCGCACATCCCGCGGCGGGCCTGGAAGGTGCCGCAGAACCCCGGCCGTTCGGGTTTCCCCCATAGGGAGCAGAGGTAGTCCGCCGTCAGGTGCGGGCAGGGCTGTCCGGCGGGCTTGCCCCGCGGCAGGGCGGGAAGGACCGGGGCTATGGACGGGGCTATGCAGCAGGCCCCGCATCCCGGTCGGCAGTCTATCGGCTCGTCCTGGCGGTCGTCCGGCATGGTGCAAGGCTAGCGGGAAATCGGCCCGGGCGCAAGGCGCCGGCCGGTATTGACCTCGAACCCGCCTGCGTGTATCAATGACATCACGCAGGCCGGCGTGGCGGAACGGCAGACGCGGTGGACTCAAAATCCACTGTCCGCGAGGATGTATGGGTTCAAGTCCCATCGCCGGCAGAGGTTGAAAAAGAGGTCGCGGAAGCGACCCCGTTTTCGTCAGATGGCGCCGGACGCGCCTCTTTGAATTTGGGGGCGCTGCCCAGCGCCGGCACCGGTTTCCAATTCGCGATGGGACTTGAACCGAGCGAGCGGCCCGGTAGGCGCGAATCGATGAGCGCCGGACGCGCGCTGGCAGTCCCGGGGAAGGGCGTATACAATGCGGGTATGCCCGATATCCGAATCGGCACTTCCGGCTATGACTATCCCGAGTGGCGGGATGCCCTCTATCCTCCCGGGATCCAGAGAAAAGACTACCTTTCCGTCTATAGCCGGCAGTTTGCCACCCTGGAGCTTAATTTTTCCTACTATCGAATGCCCGAAGCCCGAGGCATCGGATCCCTGATCGACCGGGCCGACCCGGCCCTGGATTTCTCGATCAAGGCGCATCGATCCCTGACCCATACGATAGACGCTTCGGCCCTGGGGGAAAACGCCGGCGGGTATCTCGAGGGCATAGAGCCGCTCCTGGCGAAGGAGCGCTTGTTCGCGGTTCTCTTCGAGTTCCCCTACAGTTTTCACTACACCCCGGACAACCGGGTATACCTGGACAGGCTTCTGGGAGAGTTCACGGGCATCCCTTCGGTCGTGGAATTCCGGAACTCCGGGTGGTTCACCGACCGGGTGTATGACGGGCTTAGGGAACGGGGCGCGAGCCTCTGCCGGACGGACATGCCCGCTTCCGTCCTCGACCCACCGGCCGAGAACGTGCCCGCCTTCGACTTGGCCTACCTTCGGTTCCACGGAAGGAACGCCGCCGATTGGTGGAAAGGCGACAATGTCTCGCGGTACGACTACCTGTACAACCGGGAAGAGCTCCTGGAATGGGCGGGACGGTTGAAGAGCGGGGAAGAAAAGGCCAGGAGGCTCAGGATCTATTTCAACAACCACGCCAAGGGGAACGCGGTGCGGAACGCCCTCATGATGAAGGCGCTGATGGAGGCCGAATAGCCGTCTACTTCGCCTTGGGGATATCGGCCCGGGAAGTCGTATAGGCGGGCGAGAGGAAGTTTCGTTTCATCGACCAGTCCGGGTTTATCCCCTTTGCGCCTATGAAAAGGGTATGGGACCCGTATCGGCCGTTCACCTCGTCGAAGCAGTTCATCAAGGCCCGTTCCCCGCTCCTGTCCTCCGCGAAGAAGTCGAGCTGACCCCTTTCTTCCGCCACCAGGTCCAGCATCAGGATCATGACCTTCTGGTACCGATACCCGGGCTTGTAGATCTCGTGAAGCGCCCGTATCGCCGTCTTGATCAGGCGCGGGAGGTAGGAGGACGGCGGATTTACCTCGTAGACGATGTTGTTGCAGTACTGGGGAAGGTCCTCCCGGAACCGGTTCGTAAGGAGGGTCACGCCGACAGCCTTCGCGGCGCTGCGCTGGGCCCTCAGCTTCCGGACCCCCTCGATGCAATAATCCGCCGCCGCCTCCTCCAGGTCCTCCAGCCGCTCGACGGGGCGGGAGAAGCCCCTGGACGAGATGATGTTTTTTTTGGGCTTTGCCGCCAGGCAGTCCAGGAAGGGGTGCCCGTTGAGCTCCTGCACCGTGTAATAGCCCCGGATAGTGAGGGCCTTCTTGGCCCGGTGGAGGGGAAAGCTCTTCAGGTCATAGGCCGTCCGGATCCCCTTGCCGCGCAGGAACGAGGCGTACCGATATCCGATGCCCCATATGTCTTCCACGGGGTATTCCCTCAAGGCTGCGTCCAGGTCGATGTCCCGGGTGTTCAGAACCCCGTCGGCCTTCTTCGCGAGTTTGTT
>CAYTYG010000183.1:2502-6624 GCA_964441515.1 uncultured Treponema sp. | reverse complement strand
GGAGCGGACGACGCTTTCCGCTCCTTCACGACCGGCTCCCTCGCGCCCCAGACCGACCCGAAAACCATCGCGGACGGGCTTCTCACGAGCCTGGGAAGCCTTACCTTCCCCATCATCCTGGAAACCCTCTCCGGGATCGTCACGGTCTCGGAGGAATCCATCGTGCGGGCGATGCGCCTCCTCTGGGAGCGCTGCAAACTGGTCGTGGAGCCCTCGGGGGCCGTGCCCCTGGCCGCCCTCCTGGAGGGCAAGGCGGATGCCAGGGGAAAGACCGTCGCCCTGATTCTATCGGGGGGCAACGTGGACCTGGACCGGCTTCCCTGGGCGCGGGGGACTGCGTAAAAAAACGCCCGGGAAGCCCCGGGCGTACATTGAAGAGAAACCGGGCGTCTACTTGGAATCGCCCTTGAGGTAGCGGTAGAAGGGCTCGTCCACCCAGAAGTCGTAGACCGTCACCTCCGCCCCGCCGGCCAGGGCCTGGAAACCCGCCAGGATGGCCGCGGACTGGTCCTTCAGGGCGAAGGACTGGGCGTAATAGGCGCCCCCGGAGATCCTATGGTTCGTGATCACCAGGTAGCCGGGCAGCTCGGTCATCGAGTAATAGAGGGGCTGCCACCAGGAGCCGTAGATGAGGCCGGGCTCATCCTTGGCGTCCTTCTTGGCGTAGGCCAAAATCATGGCCTCGAAGCGCGCTTTTTCCTCGGCGCTCCCGAACTCGAAGGAGATATCGTACTCCTTGGCGTACTCGATCCAGTCCCCCGTCTCGATCTTGACCACCTCGAAGGTCTCGTTGGGCTCCCCGGGGTCGCCCCACTCCTTCATGTAGACGAACGCGGAGGTCTTGGGCTCGAATTGGACCTTGGCGTCGAAGCCCTCGCTTTTCATGAGGGCTATGAGCTGGGCGGCGTGGCGGGGGTCGGAGTGCCCGTAGACGAGGCTGAGGCCGTCTATGAACCGGGGATCGAACCGGGCGTCCTTGAGGTTGTAGCCCGTCACCAGGTTCTTCTTGAGGGCGGCGTCCACGACGGCCCGCAGGGCCGGGGCCTGGATGATGGCGGACTGCTCCCACGCCTGGGCAAGCCGGGATAGGATGTCCGGGTCGCTTACGTAGCCCAAGAAACGCTTGTACCGGCCCAGGGCCACGCTGACGCCCCCGGCCAGGGTCTCGGCCAGCTCCCGGGAGACCGCGGCGGCGGGCTTGAAGCTACGGTGCATCCCCGGGGGCAGGAGGCCGGAGTCCACGGCCGCCGCGAGCTCCTGGGCGTACTTCGCGTCCAGCGCGCCGACCTTAACCCTCACGGCTTTCAGGGCCTTGGCCACCTTGGCGGGGGGATACGTATAGGCCAGCTCCTTGAGCCCCGCGGCCTTCACCGCCGCGGACACCGCGGCCATGGAATCGAAGGTTTTTTCCCCCGCGGTCTGCCCCTCGATGTCCCCGGGCTCGACTCCTTTTACCGCCGCGAGGGCGTCCGCGAAGGCTTTCCAGTCCACTTCCTCGTCGAAGCGGACCCCGTACTCCTCCGCCAGGTAGGCCGGGTATTCCGCCGTGGAAAACCGCGGGCCCCGGGAGGGCGCCTGGGCGTAGACATTCGCCAGGGGCAGGGTTCCGACCAGGACGACCAGGAGAACGGCGAAAAGCGTCCGGGTCCTCGCGAACTTGGTTTTCATGATGATCCTTCCTTCCGGGCTTGAGTGGATGTGGTGCGCCCGGTCGGAAGCAGTATGCCCGCGCTCCGGCGGCCTGTCAATTTTCGACGGCCCTTTTCGGCGCGGGAATGCTTCGATTTTCAGCTTCCGGTATACGGAGCCTGGCGCGGGCTCGCCGGGCTACTCCGAGCCGCCCCACCCGGCCAGGCGGGCGAAGAGGTACCAGGCCGCGTAGGCCTTGAGGTTTGCGTTCAACGGCTGGGTGTGGGCCGCCCCGCATCGGTACCAGTCGACGCCCTCCCGGCGCCGGTTCTGCCACTCCACGGCCCAGTTCTTCGAACGGTTTGTCCCGCCCGCCGGGTCATAGCGGCACCCGTCGTCCGCCATCAAGTCCAGGTAGTCCACCCCGTCGGGGTCGAATCGCTCTATATCCGCGAAGTCGAAGAGCCACTTCCCGTTGGCCCGGCAGAAAGCCCGTATCTGCTCGTTCCGGAGGTGCAGGTTTCCCCGGGACCCCGTCCCGTCCAGGTGGCCGGTCATGTAGACGAAGGCCACGCCGGGATAGTCCTTTTCCAGCCGGGCCATCCGGTCCAGGTAGGTTTCAATTTCCGACTCCCGGGCCCACCCGGCCTGGCCGCACCAGGACCACATCACCACGTTCACCCCGGGATTCCTGTCCAGGTAGCCCCGGGTGCGGACCGCCCAGGCCGTGCGGTCCGGGTTGCCCAGGTCCCCCTCCACGAAACCGTCGTGCAGGCAGAGGGCGCCCCCGGACCCGTCCCGGTTCCAACGGTACGGGATCCCGCCCCCGGGCGCCCCGGGGAAGGAGGCCAGAGCCTTCATGCCGTCCGTTACCTGGCTTCCGTGGGAGGTGTGGCCGTAGGCCAGTCGGAGCCTTGCGCGCGCCGCGACTATGGCGGCCGGGGGTATGGAGCGGAGGACGGACAGCCGCGCGTGCCTATGGTCGATGATGCGGGTGGCGGGATTTCCCGCGGGGGCGGCCGCTGGTCCGGCCGCGGAAATGCGGCCGGGCACAGGTGCAGGCGCCCGGGGCGCCTCCCGCGGCGCCGACGCCGGCAGCGCGGTCGCGCTTCCGGGAGCCGCCGCCCGCACCGCGACCGTGTAGTCCTTCCGGGTGCCGTCCTGGGCGGTCACCGAAACCGTAACGACGCCCTCTCCCGACTTCAGGTCCACGGACTTTCCGGCCTGGCCGCCCAGGACGGAGTGGATGTTCGCGGGCCTTGCGTCCACCCGCACCCGGGCCGTGCCCGCCGGGACCACGGCGGAATAGGCCGTCCTCTCCGAGGAGAAGGGCGGTTCCAGCTCCCCCGGGCTTACCGAGAACTCCCGGAGGTCCGCGTTTCCGCTGGGCTCCGCGACGGTTACGGTGACCCGGTAATCCCGGGCGGAGCCGTCCGAGGCCGTCACGGTATACACTACGGGTTTCGAGAAGTCCCGGGCAAGGCCGGGGGCCGGACGCAGGGAGGCCCCCGTGTGCTCCACGGCGGGGGCCAGGTTCCGGATATGCGTGCCGTAGGGGAGCGCGACGGAGATCGTTCCCTCCGCCTCGTTCAGGACCACCACTTCCGCCGGGATATCAAAGCTGAAGGCCGTGACGGCCTTGCCGGAGGACGGCGGGGGCGCCCCGGGGGCATGGACGCAGGCCGCCGCCCCGAGGCATAGGAAAGCCAGGGCGAGCGCGAAGACCGGACGCTTTCCCCGGTTCCGCCGCAACTCAGTCCCCGTCCCACCCGGCCAGGCGGGCGAAGAGGTACCAGGCCGCGTAGGCCTTGAGGTTGGCGTTCAGGGGCTGGGTATGTTGCGGATGTGGATCGCAGGTGTACCATTCCCCTGCATGTGCAGGGTTTTCCTGCCAGTCCAAGGCCCAGTTGCGGTCTCCGTTTGTGGGCTGAGCCGGGTCGCCGCTCTCGGTCGTCCCGCCGCTTGAATTGTAATCGTAGTTGCATCCGTCCGTGGCGTACCGGTCCAAATAGTAGTTCCCGTCGGGGTCGTAGCTCTCGATATCCGCGAAGTCGTAGAGCCACTTGTCGTTGGTCCGGCAGTACTCCCGTATCTGCTGGTTCCGCAGGTGCAGGTTCCCGTCCTCCCCCGAACCTACAAGGTGCCCCGTCATGTAGATGAAGGCGACTTCGGGGTAATCCTCCTCGAGCTCGGTCATCAGGCTCAGGTACAACTCAATGTTCTCTTCCGTGGTGTCTGCCTGCCCGCACCAGGACCACATCACCACGTTCACGTCGGGGTTGGAATCCAGGTAGGTCCTGGTAGCGGCAGCCCAAGCTGTCCTGTTGGGATTCCCTAAATCGCTCGCCCCGGAGAAGGGAGTATCCCGGAGATCCAAGGCGTCCCCGCTGCCGCCGTTATTCCACGCGTACCGCCCGGGGTCGCCCGGGGCGTTGGACCAGCCGGCCAGTCCCGACATGCCGTCCGTGACCTGGCTCCCGTGGGAGGTGTGGC
>CAYTYG010000183.1:0-2492 GCA_964441515.1 uncultured Treponema sp. | reverse complement strand
GATTGTTCCGTATGGCCGTGATAGCGCTGTTCGGTATCGAACCTAGCACCGCCAGCCGGGCGTATTGATGGTCTATGATCTTCGAGCCGGAGACCGGTTCCGAAGCCCTCGTCACGGTTACCGTATACGTCTTCGGCTGGCCGTTCTGCGCGGTTACGATGATATGGATGGCCGTGGCGCTTCCGGCCGCCAGTTCTACGGACTTTCCGGAGTCTCCTTCCAGAGTGGCCGTCGAGTCCTCCGGTACTCCGGTGAACGTTATACGTGAAACGTTAAACGGGACTGTTGCGGTATAGGAAGTACTTCCCGAACTGAAGCCGGGATTCAAGGTGACGCTTGGAACCGAGGTTAGGGAGGCAAGATTGTTGTTGCCGCTGGGTTCGGCTTCCGTGACCGTCACCACGTACCCCTGGGTCGAGTTGTCCGCGGCCGTCACCGTGTACGTAACGGGATCCGTGAAGTTCCGTGCCGCGCCGGAGGCGGGGCTCACGCCCGCTCCGATGAACTCTATCGTCGGCGACAGCGCCGTCACGTTCGTGCCGTAGGGCACCGTCAGGGCGATCGCGTGGTTCGCCTCGTCGATCTCGCCGACGGCCGCCGGGCTTGTGAAACTAAAAGCAGTGATCCGCTTTTCGTAGTCCGCTGCTGCCGTGACCGTCACGACGTAGTCCTGGGTAGATCCGTTTTCGGCGGTGACCTTGTAAGTGACGGGACTGGAGAAATCCTGCTCCTGGGAGGAAGCCGGGGAGACGCTGACCCCGGAGTGTTCGATGGTGGGCGCCAGGGCCTCCAGTTTCGTTCCCGGTGGCACCGTGACGGATATTGAGTGGCTCGATTCGTCGATGGAGCCCTCCGAGGAAGGGTCCTCGAACCGGAAGGCCGTGATGGCCTTCTCGGATGACTTCGGTATGCCTATATAGAGCATGTTACATTGCGGGAATAGTAGGCAGGCCAAGAGTGCGAAAAGTCCCAGAACGACGCGTTTCATGCCTTCCTCCCTCGGCTCCCCGATGCCCCGACTCCCAAAACAGCGACCCGGGAGGAAATATTACGCGGAAAGGGAGGGTATCGGGATTCCATACGGCCGCTCCATGCGCACCCCAGGATACTTTTCCTTTTTTCAAGGATTTAACCTTGAAATCTTCAAAATACGTTCTCAAGTATATCGCACACGGGGGAGTTTTTAAACCTGCCGCGGAAAAACTGTTGCATGTATCCGGAATAATTGTAATAGTATCCACGAGGGGATGGAAGCCATGAACACTGCGGATTTTCTCCTGGAAAACGCCCGGGATGATCAAATCGCCCTTATCGAAGCCTCGAGCCGCCACAGCTACGGTAAGCTCAAGGCCTGCGCGGCCCGTATCGCGGGAAAGCTTCTCTCCCGGGGCCTGGCTCCCGGGGACCGGGTGGGCATACTCGGGCAGAACTCCCTATTCTGGGTCGCCTCCTACCTGGCCGTCCTGAAGGCCCGCATGACGGCCGTGCCCTTCTCCCTCCTCTTGACGGCCGAGGACGCGGGCAGGAACGCCCGGTTCGCGGGCCTGAAAGCGGTGCTGATGGACCGCCGTCAGAAGCGGGTCTTCGGGGGCGCCTTTCCGGCGGACACGGTAATCCTGGGCGACGACATCCTGGAGGGGGACGGCCCTTCCGAATGGCCGCGGACGCCCGGGGATTTCGATTCCGCCTCGGACGCGGCCCTCATGTTCACATCCGGAACCACGGCCAAGCCCAAGGCGGTCCGGGTTACCCACGACAACATCCGCGCCAACACGGAATCCATCATCGAATACCTGGAGCTCCGCCGGGACGACTGCATGCTGGTCATCCTTCCCTTCTTCTACTGCTTCGGGACTTCCCTCCTGCACACCCATCTCCGGCAGGGCGCCCGGCTGGCCCTTTGCAACAGCTTCACGTTCCCGGAAACGGCCCTGGACATGATGGAGAAGGAGGGCTGCACGGGCTTCGCCGGGGTGCCCTCCTCCTTCCAGCTCCTCCTCCGGATCAGCACCTTCAAGACCCGAAGCCTACCGAAGCTCCGGCTCATCCAGCAGGCCGGCGGCAAGCTCCACAGCGTCCTGATAGAAGAGCTTCTGGCCGCCCAACCCGGCGCCAAGGTGTACGTCATGTACGGCCAGACGGAGGCCACCGCCCGGCTCTCCTACCTCCCCCCGGGGGACCTCAAGCGGAAGCTCGGCTCCATAGGCCGGGGCATCCCGGGCGTGGAGCTCCGGGTCGTCGGGGAGGACGGCCGCCCCGTGGCGCCCGGGCAGGTGGGGGAGATCCTGGCCCGGGGGCGCAACATCTGCCCGGGCTACCTGGACGATCCCGAGGCCTCGGCCCGGAAATTCCTGGACGGCGAACTCCATACGGGGGACTTGGCCACGGTGGACGAGGAAGGCTACATCTACGTAGTGGACCGCAAGGACGACTTCATCAAGTCCTGGGGGTACCGGGTCTCCAGCCAGGAGATCGAGTCCTGCGTGCTGGGC
>CAYTYG010000182.1:3384-6644 GCA_964441515.1 uncultured Treponema sp. | reverse complement strand
GGATCCGTATACTCTAACGGTCTCTCCCTAAATCCAAACGTCGCCTATATATAGACCCGTTTTCCCGTGCGTGTTTTTTAAGCTGTCGGGCCTCTGTCAAAGAACTTCGGGGGCGCTGCCTTCCCACAACCTCGATTCTACTCCGCCCGGGCCCTGCCGGCAACAAGGGAAGCAAGACTCGCCTCGTACTCGTCGTCCACCGCCTCGAAGAGCTCGTGCTCCCGGGGGTGGCGCTTCCGGAACTCCCGGGCCAGCCCTTCCGTGAGGACATGGGTATACCTCACCGTGCTCTCGATGTTCCGGTGGCCCAGAAGCTCCTGGACGTGCCGTATGGACGCCCCGTTCTCAAGGAGGTGCGTGGCCGTGGAATGCCGGAGCGAGTGGGTGGAAATCTCCTTCCGGTCCATGTCGAAGCGCCTGAGGAGAAGGCGGAACCGCTCGCTCACGCTTTCCGAACGCAGGTGGCGGCCGCCCGTGGCGCCCCGCGATCCCTCGAAGACCCAGGACTCCGGCTGCTCAATCTTCGGCCCCAGGTGCGCTAGAAGAAAATCCCGGGCCACCTCGGAGACGGGCACCATGCGGTCCCGGTCGAACTTCCCCCGCACCACCATGAGCCGCCGCTCGAAGTCTATGTCCCCGACCTTCAAGGCCGCCGCCTCGGCCACCCTAAGTCCCGAGGAATAGATGAGCTCGAAGAGCGTCCGGTCCTTGAGGCCCTGGGATGTGCCTGAATCGATGGACTCCAGGAACCGCGTCACTTCCTCCCGGGTCAGGGGCCTCCGCCGCCACCCGGCGGGCCGGGGCAGGGAGGCTTCCAGGCCCTGGGCGGGGTTTTCCTTGAGGGCTCCTTCCCGGTACAGGCAGGAGAAAAGGAGGCGCACGGAGGCGAACCGGTTATTGACGGTCGTGGGGGTGAGGGCTTCCCCGGTTCTCAGGGACTTCCTTCCGCACAGGTGGGCGTGGTAGGAAAGGAGATCCCGCTTCCCCAGCTCCCGCACGTCCCCCGTGCCCCGCCGGCTTGCCCACCGGAGGAAGTCCCGCACGGCCTTTCGAACCGCCGCCCGGGAAGCCTCGGCGTAGCGGCGGCCCCGTGTCTCCTCCTCCACAAGGCGCGCGGCCAGCTCCCGCACCGCCGCGGCCGTCACGCCGGGACCCGCGTCCGGGGCCACCGCCTGGGGTGGTGCTCGTCCAGGCTTTTCCGGAGGTCGTCCTTGTCCACGCGGGTGTACACCTGGGTGGTGGCCAGGGACTCGTGCCCCAGAATCGCCTGGATGTGCCGCATGTCGCACCCCGAGCGCAAAAGGTGCGTCCCCAGGGAATGCCGGAAGCCGTGGCTCGTTATCGCGGGGAGTCCCAGGGCGCCGCACACCCGGGCCAGCTCCCCGTTCACCACCGAGGCCACCCGCGCCTTGTCGGCCCCGAAGAGGGTGTCTCCGTGCTTCCGGGGGTAGCGCCCCAGCACGGCCTTGCGGCCCCGGGCAAGGTAGCGCTCCATCACGTCCGCGGCGTAGCCCGTAAGAAAGGCCGTCCGGGCCTTGCCGCCCTTGCCAGAGGGCACGTACACAAGCCGCGCCCGGGTGTCCACGTTGGCCGCCGTGAGGGAGCACGCCTCCGCTATGCGCAGCCCCGTAGAGTACAGGAACTCCGCCAGGACATGCGTACGGTAGCGGCGGAGGCGTTCCCGCAAAGGCTGGCCTTCGTCGAAGCGCGAGAGTTCCGAAAGGAGCCGCCCCATCTGCGCCTCCGTGAGGCTGTTCCGCGAAAGGTGTTCCGGGCTCCGGGGGTAGCGGAGCTCCGCGAAGGGGTTCGTGGAGATTTTCTCGGCAAGGACAAGGTAGCCGAAGAACTTCCGGGCGGCCTTCAAGTAATTGCACACCGTGCCCGTGGAAAGGGGTTCCCCTTCCTTGGTGACCATCCCCGCGACTTCCGCCTGGTAGCGCGCCGCCTGGGAGAGGGTCACGTCCTCAGGGGTAAGCTCCTCCGCGTCGAACCACCGGAGCACCCTGCGGGCGCAGCCCGCAAGCGCCGCGTACCCCTGGCGGCTCACCCTGGGCTTCTCGTAGGCAAGGTATTCCTCGTACAGTTCCGCGTACGCGGCGCTCAGGGCGTATCCCATTTCTTTTTCCTTTCTCTCCCGATGGAATCCACTGACCAAATTTCCTAAGTCCTTGTCTTTGAAATTGTTAAGGACTCAAATCTGGTCACTGACCAGACGGTGACCAGTTGCCCAGTTTTATTTTTCCCCCGCGAGCTTCTCTTCCATCGCCTCCGGGGTGGGTATCATCGAAAGGTCCGCGCCGGGGATGCTTACGTCCTCCCTAAGCCGGTAGAACGCCCGGCTCCGCTCGGCCCCGCCCCGGGCGAGGGTCAAGTACTCGTACTCCACAAGCTGCCGCATCGCGTACTTCACCCAGGTGTGCGAAAGCCCCGTTATCTCCCGCGCCTGCCTCTGGGTGAACGAGAGTTCCGACGCCCCGATCCTCTGGCGCGCCGCCTCCTTCCGGGCCCACGCGCGCACTTCCTCATAGAGGCCCACCGCGCCCTTGGGCAGCTCCCGCAGGGTAGAGCCGAGCACCCCCTCCACCATCACGCGGTAGGCCACCCGGTAGTCGGCGAGGTCGCACCGCAGGAACGGTATCCCCTCGGAAAGCTCCTCGCGCTTCTGGAACTGCCGGAGGTGGCACACGCACGCGATCAGGTCCAGGAACCGGTCGTGGTCCCGGCGGCTCCTCATAAGGGCCGACGGAAACGACAAGAGCGGCGCGAACTCGTTCACGATGTTCCTCTTCGTTAAAAGCCTCTGCGCCGCCCGGTGGGTCCGCTCGAGCCGCTCCCGCTCGGAAGGCCCGGCCTTGAGCCGCTCAAGGGAGTACTTCCGCCTCTGGCTCTCGTGGATCCGCTTCGTCTGCTCCCGGCTCTCGTCCGTGTTCACCACGAAAAACCGGCTCGCGTTCTCCGGGTTCACGCTCGCCTTGGTCCCGCTCATCACGCTCGAAACCACCACGGGCGTCCGAACTACACGGCTTTGCATCTTCCCCGTTTCCGGGTCCTTCACCGTCACCAGGCGCGAAAGCTCTTTCCCCGAAAGCATCTCCCGGATCTGGTGCTCCACCACCTCCCCGTGCACCGCCTCCCCCAGCACCAGGAACTTGTGCGTCAGGTCGTCGATGTAGTTGAGCGCCTGGTCCGAAAGGCTCGTCACCGCCACTACGTCCTCCGGCGGCATGAGGCTTTTCACCGTGTCCACAAGGAAGCTCTTC
>CAYTYG010000182.1:0-3374 GCA_964441515.1 uncultured Treponema sp. | reverse complement strand
GGCCGACTGACTCAGGATCAACACCGAGATGGGGTCGTCGAGTTTGCGGCTTGCGGCGCACAGGTACACGAGGATCTTGTTGAGGTCCTCCCCCACGTACCCCAGGGCCGAAAGGTCTTCCGCGATACGGTCGAAGAGGTGCGGGTCGGCAAGGAGGCTCATGCCCAGCTCCCGGTCGGCTTGGGTCATCACGACTTCCGGCTTCCGGCCCCCGGAGCGCAGGGCCTCATCCCGCTCGGCCTCCAGGCGCTCAAGGATCATCACGAGGTCCCGCTCCACCCGGGAGGGCTCCGCGCCCCAGGCCCGGCTCACCGCAAGCGCGAAGCCCGTCCGCGCCCGAGCGGCGTACAGGTCCAAGGAGTCGTAATAGCTCGTCTTCCCGTCGCTCGCCCGGATGTTCACCCGAAGGCTCGTCACGAAGAGGGGCTTTACGCCCCCCAGCCGGTAGCTCCGTCCCCCTATCGAGAACACCTGGAAAAGCCCGTCCTTCTCGCTTGTCATCTCAGGGGAGTCCGCGTCCGCTGACGCGGGGGGTTCTTCGGGAAAGCTCTCCGGGGCCGAAAGTCCGGGGGCGGCCGCCCCTGGGCTTCCCTCGACACCGTTCCCGTCTTGCCCTGCCGGGGGCGACTCCGGGGGAAGCCTTTCCGGAGCCGCGGCCGTCCTATGAGCCGGGCTTCCCCCGGAGTTTTTAAAGGACACGAGTATGGGCTTGTCGAAAAGGCCCGAGGAGGCCTCCACGGAGGCGTCCCGGCTCACCGCGTCGATCACGTCCCCGGAGATCCGGTAACCGGTCAGCCTTGGCTTCGCCATGACCCGTCCCCCATCCGGGCCAGGAGCTCGTCCGCAAGGGCTCCGTACTGCGACGCCCCCCGGTCCGCGGGCGCGTACGAAAAGATCGAAGAACGCGCCACCTGCGCCTCCTCGATCTTTATGTTCTGCCCTACGCTCGTCTCGCAAAGGAGCTCCGGGTATTCCTCCCGCGCCTTCTCCACAACCTCGTTCGCCAGGGCCGACCGCTTGTCGTGGATCACGAACGCCAAGCCCAACACCTCAAGGGCGGGGTTCAGCCGGGCCCGTACTTTCCCGAAGGCCCCCAGGGTCTGCCCCAGCCCCTGGAGCGAAAAATACCGGCTCGACAAAGGTATGAAAAGCCACCGGGAGGCGCACAGGGCGTTCACCACAAGGATGTTCAAGGAAGGGGAGGTGTCGATAAGGCACAGGTCAAAGCCTTCCGCTTGGGCCAGTTTCTCCTTGAGGGCCAGATGGCTCCCCACTTCTCCGTCCAGCTCCCGTATAGCCCCCGACAGGTTCGAGGAGGCCGCTATAAGGCTCACCCGCGCCCCCGCTTCCCCTTCCCACGCCGTGGGGACCGCCGCTTCGTTCGCGCTCATATCGGGGTCCAACAAGAGCCGCTCCACGCTCGCCCCGCCTTCGGCCCTCTCGATCGCGCTCGTACTGTTCTTCTGGTCGTCCAGGTCAACGAGCAGCACCCGCTTCCCCCGCAGCGCGAAGGCGTGCGCCAGGTTCAGCGCGCTCGTCGATTTCCCGTTCCCGCCCTTCCTCTGGCCCACCGTGATGACCGTCATAGTCCGCCCCCGGCCCCGAGGGCCCGGCGTTCCCGGTCGTGGTTCTTCTTCGCCTGGTGCACGTACCCGTTCACCTGGTTGTACGCGCTCCGGAATTGAAGAAGGTTCACCTCCGCCTTCTGCCCGAAGTACGTGTCCTGGAGCTCCCGGACATTCGACCCCGTAAACGCAAGGCCGCAGCTCACCGCCCCGCCCGCGGGGACGCACTCCACCCCCACAAGCCGGCACCCGTTCATAAGCAGGTAGCTGGCCAGGTACAGGTCCGTCGTCTCAAGCTGTTGGGTTTCTTCGCCGCGCCTCTCCATGCTCGCCTCCCTGTCTGTCGCGGGAGACCTTCCGTCCGGGCGCCCTTCGTGCTAGTATGGTTCGTCATGACGAGGTCCCCTCGTTGTGCTGTCGCCCCAGGAACCGCCGGCCGCCAAGCTATCAACGGTTCCTGGGGCTTTTTCTTTCCTTGACATTAAAACCGTGTCAAGTACCTTTTATGGTTTCCATTATGGTACTTCTAGTACCTTTCTGTCAAGCGCTATCTTATACTCCTCTCATGCCTCAGCCACGAAAAAAACCACAACCCACCTCCGAGTCTACCAACGAGGCTATCGGTTTAAGGATAAAACAATGCCGGATAAAACAGGGGCTTTCTCAAGCGAATCTAGCCGACAAAACCGGCGTTTCACGGGAAGCCATCGCCGCATATGAAACTGGTCGAGTGCATCTCCTGGACGATATGATCGCTCGTATAGCGCAGGCCCTTACGGTCAGCGCAGATGAATTGCTCGGTTTAAAAACCGCGAAGAGTCTTACGGATCAACCTCAGCTCAGGCTGACCCGCCGTTTCCGCGAGCTGGAAAAACTACCAGAGCAAAAAAGAAAGGCCATCCTCAAAACTCTGGATGACCTTATCCGCGCAAACAGCTAGCCTTTATTTATACACATCCCGCCGGTTCCCTATCCGAAGCACGTACACCACGACCCGGTCGTCCTGGATGCTGCATATCAGCCTCCAGTCCCCTACGCGGTACTTCCAGAACTCCCCCAGCGTCGATCCGGTGAGCGCCTCGCCTATACTCCTCGGATCCTCCAGCTTCGATACTCGATCCTCGAGAAACGAAAGAAGCCGCCGGGCTACCTGCCGGTCGAGCTTCGCCAAGGTTTTTCGGGCCCCCTCGGAAAGCTCAACCCTCCAGGCCAAGGTCTTTCCTCACCTCGTCGAGCGTGTAGGTCTTGGATCCCCCCCGGATCGCTTTCAGCTCTTCCTCGGCCAGGTACAGATCCTCAAGGTCATCGAGGTGTTCCAGGACCGCCTCGCGGACATAGTAGGTCTTTGTCCGGCCGGTCCGGCGGGACAGCTTGTCGAGTCTCGCCTCCACTTCGGCGGGCATCCTTACGGCTATCATTCAGGCCCTCCTTGATATACATGTATATCATATTGCCCTTTCTAAGAAATGTCTACACAAATACCATCTCCCCCCCCTCCCCCCCGACGTGCGGCCCTCCCGGGCCTCGACAGAACGCCCCTTATAGTCAGCTGCGGTAGCGGCGGTCCGTTCGCTCCCGCTCACCCTATAAGGGAGCGTTCTGCCGACTTCGGGGGTTTCAATCAGGGGATTGGGGGCAGTCCAAAAGCTCTGTTTGCTTTTGGACTGCTGGTTTCCGCCGCGGTTTTGACGATTCGCAAGAAACGGCAAAACCGCAAGGTGAGGCCAATACGTAGCCGACGTATTGGCCTCACCGTATCCGTCAATTTCTCCCAGCGTCCGAAGGATCGATATTCCACGGCAGCAGGCG
>CAYTYG010000181.1:0-6650 GCA_964441515.1 uncultured Treponema sp. | reverse complement strand
CGGTAGGAGCGCCGAATTTCTTGTCCAGAAGGACATTGCGGCCCTTGGGACCGAGCGTGACCTTGACGGCCTTCGAGATCTGCTCGACGCCGGAGAGGAGCCGCCTGCGGGCGTCCTCACTGAAGAGCAACTGCTTCGCCATACCTTTAATCTCCCTTTCTCTAGTGTATACCGTCCCAGAATACCCGGAGGCTCGAGGGTGCGGGCTTGCCGGACATGGAAACGGTATTCGTGTTCGTGGCGTTGTAACCGTGTTCGGTTAGATGGAAAGATACAAAAATCCTTCGAGATCGGCAAGGGTGTCCGAGCGGTCCGATGTCGGATGCCGGAAAAAAAGGAAGGGAGGTCTGTCCCGCCGCCCGGCGGTCGACGGCCGACGGCCGGCTGTAGTACACTAGACGGCGTGAAAACCGACATCGCCGTCCTTTACGAGGACGATTGGCTCCTGGCCGCGGACAAGCCCGCGGGGGTCCTGTCCGTTCCCGACCGCTGGGATCCCGACCTGCCGGTGGCCGCCGCCCTGCTTTCCCGCGGCCGGGGCCGCCTCTGGGTGGCGCACCGCCTGGACAAGGACACCACCGGGGTCCTGGTCTTGGCCCGGGACGAGGAAACCCATCGCGCCCTCTCGCGCTCCTTCGAGGACCGCGCCGTCGCAAAAGTCTACCGCGCCCTGGTCCGGGGCGTCCCGGAGTGGACCGAGTCGTCCTGCGATCTGCCCCTTTCCCCGGACGGGGATTCCCTGCACCGGACCCTGGTGGACGCGCACCGGGGAAAAAGCTCCCGCACCACGTTTCAGGTGGTGAAGACCTTCGGCGGTTTTGCCCTGGTGGAGGCCCGTCCCGAGACGGGAAGGACGCACCAGGTCCGGGTGCACCTGGCCGCCCTGGGATACCCCGCGGTCTGCGACCCTCTGTACGGGGACGGCAAGCCCCTCCTGCTCTCGGAGATCAAGCGGCGGTGGAAGGGCGATCCCTTCGAGGAGCGGCCCCTCTTGTCCAGGACCGCCCTCCACGCGGCTTCCATCGCGTTTCCGCATCCTTCCTCGGGCCGGGAGCTGCGCGTGGAGGCGCCCTATCCCAAGGACTTGCGGGCCGCCTTGGCCCAGCTGGAGAAGTGGGATAGTTGACGGGAGAAGGGCCTTCCCCGGGAAGCCCGGCCGTCCCAAGCCCGGGCGCGGCAGAGGGGCCGGCTGCGGAGGGCTTCCTGGTCCACGGGTGGGCCGACGCGCGGGGGCGCCTACTCCTGGCCGGGCGGCTCGCGGACGGGAGGTCCTTCGCCGTCGTGGAGGACCGCGTGCGCCCCGATTTCCTGATACGGGAGGCGGACGCGGATACAGCCTCGGAGCTGGCCGCCAAAGCCCGGATCGAGGCGTCCTTTTCCCCCTCCGGCAGAAGGAACATGTCCGACGAGATCTGCCTCCGGGTCGAGGCTCCGGACCGCTCCTCCCTGCGGCGCCTGGAGGAGTCCTTTTCCTCCGCGGGCCTGGAGGTCCTGGAAGCGGACGTCCGCGCGGCCGACCGCTTCCTGGCCGCCAAGCGAATACGGGGAGGGCTCCGGATTCGCGGGCCCTCCAGCCCGGGAAGATATGTCGACGTGGTCTACCGCGACCCCGAGCTGGAGGCTTCGGATGCGGAGATACGGCTGCGAACCCTGGCGCTGGACATCGAGAACGACGTCCGGGAAGGCACCGTGCTGGCCGTATCCCTGGCGGGGCCGGGGATACGGGAAGTGCTCTGCCTGGACGAGGCCGCGGACCTGTTCCCCGGGGACATAGCCGCGGCGGCTCCGGCCGTCCATCGGCCTTCGCCCTTCGAGGAGCCCGACGACTCCGGCCGGCCCTACATCGTCCGTCCCTACGCCCGGGAAGCCGATCTCTTGGCGGATCTGGTCCATAGGATACGGGCCGCGGACCCGGACCTCCTGACCGGGTGGAACGTGGTGGACTACGACCTGGCCCATCTTGCCCGGCGCTTCAAGGCCCTCTCGGTGCCCTTCCGGATCGGGCGCACCGAGGACCCGGCGGACATCCGCGAACTGGACGGGGGGCGGCGATACGCCGCCGTGATCCCGGGGCGCCAGGCCGTGGACGCCCTGAAGCTGGCCCGGGGGGCCGGCCGCTTCGAGGACCTCGCCCTGGATTCCGTGGCCCGGGAGGTCCTGGGGACGGGCAAGGCCGTGGACTCCCGGGGAAGCGCGAAGATCGAGGAGCTTTCCCGCCTGCGCCGGGAGGACCCGCCGGCCTTCCGCCGCTACTGCCTTACGGATTCCGAGATGGTTCTGGCCATCCTGGATAAGACCGGGCTCCTGGACCTGACCCTGAAGCGGGCCCGGTTGACCGGCGTGGGCATCGACCTGGCCTGGACCAGCATCCCCGCCTTCGAGCGGATCTACCTGGACGAGCTCATGGTCCGGGGATACGCCGCCGCGCCCAAGGCGGAAGGCCGCAGGGTCTCCGGGGCGGCCGGGGGCGGCATCCTGGAGCCGAGGCCGGGGCTTTTCCGGAACGTCCTGGTGTTCGACTTCCGCAGCCTGTACCCCTCGGTGATGCGCACCTTCAACGTGGACCCCCTGGCCTTCCGGCTCGCGGCCGCCGCGGGCCGTCCGGACGACATCGAGGCCCCGAACGGAGCCCGCTTCCGCCGGGAACCGGGCATCCTTCCCGGGGTGATCGAACGCTACTTCCAACAGCGCCTGGAGGCCCTGGAGAGGGGCGACGAAACGGCCTCTTTTGTATTCAAGATCCTGATGAACTCCTTTTACGGCGTCCTTGGCGCCCAGGGCTGCCGGTACGCGGACACGGCCCTGGCGGGCGCGGTGACGTCCTTCGGCCGCAAGTGGCTCCAGTGGGCGAGGGACTGGTTCGAGCATCGGGGCTACCGGGTTCTCTACGGGGACACGGACTCCGCCTTCGTGGAGTCGGTGCTGCCGGACGGCGCGGAATGGCCGACCCTGGACGCCCTGGGGCGGCGGCTCGCCCCGGAGCTCAACGGGGACCTGGCCGGGGTCGTGGAAGAGGAGTACGGGCTAGCCTCCCGCATGGAGATCAAATTCGAGAAGGTCTACGGGCGCTTCTTCATCCCTCCCCTGCGCGCCCGGGCGGAGGAGGACGAGGCGGGGGCGGAGGAAAAGGGGCGGGCCAAGGGGTACGCGGGCTTCATCCTGGGACCCTCGGGCGGCGAAACGGAGGTGAAGGGGATGGAGGCCGCGCGGCGCGACGGAACGGCCCTCGCCCGGGAGCTCCAGACCTCCGTCCTGGACCTGGTGTTCCGGGACGCCCCGGGGGCGCAGGTGGAGGCCCTCATCCGGAAGACGCTCTTCGACCTGCGGGCCGGCGTCCTGGACGACAAGCTCGTCTACCGAAGGGCCCTGAGGCGCACGGCCTCCGCCTACACGAAGGTGGAGCCCCCCCACGTACGCGCCGCGCGCATCCTGGGCTGGACGGACCGGCGGGGGGTTGTGGAGTACGTGATCACCAAGGCCGGCGCGGAACCCCTGGGCCGGGAGACCGCGCCCCTGGACTACGACCATTACGCCTCCCGCCAGCTCCGTCCCGCCGTGGAGGCCGTCCTTTCCGCCTGGGGCCTGGACGCCCAGCGGATCTTCGGGGACCGGCCTCAGCTGGAGCTGGGTTTCTGACCCCCGGTCCGGGGAGTCCGACGGGAAAAGAAAGAAAAAGCGACAAATACCCTTGCCCGGCCGCCGTACCCGTCTAGAATGTAATCATGCAAAAAGTGCCGTTCCGGGTCCATTGCGCCTTGGCCGCGGTCCTGTCCGTCTCGTTCCTCTCAGGTTGCTCCTCCTTCCCGTCCCCCTCCGGCGCCGAGAGGGGCCTGAATCTCCTCGTCCTGGGCTTTTTTCTCGCGGTCGTGATCCAGCACCTGTCCCTCTTCGCCGGGGGGCGCAGGACGGCGGCGAATCTCTTTTTCCCCGCCGTGGCCTGCCTGGCCGCGGTCCGGCTTTCCCTGACCGCGGATAATCCCCTCGGTTTTTTCCCCTTGAACCCCCTCCGGATGGCGCGTCTTGAGGCCTGCTCCCTTTTTCCCCTGCTCCCCTCGTTCCAGGGGGTGCTGAGAAGGCTCTATCCCGGCGAGCTGGGGCTTCGTCCGCTCCGTGGGGTCGCGGCTGCCAGCGCCGCCTTCCTGGCCGCCGGCTTCCTGGTTCCCTTCGAATTCCTGACCACCCTGTCGGCGGCCTATATACCCGTGGCGGTCTTCAGCGTGACGACCTCCATCCGCGGGGCGGCGGAGGCCGGGAAAGCCCGGCGCTCCGGCTCCTCCTGGATGACCGCCTCGGCCGCGGCCTTCTCGCTGGTGTTTCTGCTGGACCTCCTGAGGGTTTTCCTGCCCCTGGAGGGCCACAGCCTCTTCCTGTTCCTGGGATGGGCCGCCGTGGTGGCCCTGACTTCCGCGGGGCTGGGCCGGCGCATGCAGGACGCCTTCAACGAGGCGGAGCGGGCCGGACGCATGCTGGAAAAGAGCAACGAGGCCCTGGAGGCCCAGGTGCAGGAGAGGACCCGAGAGCTGCGCAGGCTGAACGAGGAGCTGCGGAAAAGGGCGGAAACCGACGCCCTGACCGGGATCGCGAACCGCAGGAGATTCGAGGAGGCCCTGGACGAGGAGAAGCGCCGGGCCGTCCGGACAGGATCGACCCTCTCGGTGGGGATGTTCGATATCGACTACTTCAAGTCCTACAACGACACCTACGGCCACCTCCAGGGGGACGAGTGCCTCAAGAAGGTGGCCCAGGTGCTCTCGTCCTGCGCCCGAAGGCCCGGCGACCTGGCCGCCCGGTACGGGGGGGAGGAATTCGCGCTGCTTCTTCCGGAAACCGACCGGGAAGGAGCCCTGGCCATGGTGCGGTCCGCCGCCCTGGGGATAGAACAACTGGGGATACCCCACGAGGAATCACCTTTCCGGGTCGTCACGATCAGCGCGGGGGTGGCGTCTTCGGCGGGGGGGCAGAAGGATGTCGTTCTGGAGGCGGACCGCGCCCTGTACGCGGCCAAAGCCTCCGGCCGGAATGCCGTCCGCGAGTCGCTCTAGCGGGATGCGGGCAAAGCGGCCGGTTTTCGGCATCCCGCCTTGGGGCCGGGACGGCGGCTCCGTCAGTCCCGCTTGCCGGTAACCTTGACGATGTGGTATCCGAACTGGGTCTGCACCACGTCCGAGACGGAACCCACGCCCAGGGACTTGCAGGCGGTCTCGAACGCGGGAACCATCTTCCCCGGTCCGAACCAGCCCAAGTCCCCGCCCGACGACTTGGACGGGCAGGTGGAGTTTTCGCGGGCGAGGGAGGCGAAATCCGCACCCTGCTTGATCCGCTTCAGGATCTCCTGGGCCTGGGCCCGGTCCTTGACGAGTATGTGACTGGCTCTCCATTCCATGGCTTTCTCCTCGAGGTCGTTTATCTTTCCATCCATCCATCATACCGGGAAGGGACCGTCTTTTTCAAATACCCGGCGGGCCTTCAGGAAGGCACCCGGCTCAGACGGCTCTTGCGGCGCAGCTTCCCAGGGACGCGATCCATCCGCCCTTGTTCCAGAGTGCGCAGCCCCCCTTCGTCTCGGTCAGCTCCGAGTGTCGTTCCCGTATGGAAGCCAGGAGAGGGGATCCAAGGGCTTCCCGCAGGGGCCGCGCCGCGGAGCTGGCGTCCGAATAGGGGGCGAAGGGGCAGGCTTCCAGGGCGCCCTCCGGCGACAGGTGCAGGAAACCGCGCCCCGCGGCCAGGCAGCCGCCGTATTCCTCCTCGTCGCCGGGAAGGACGACGACGGGGCAGGAAAGGCTCCGGAAGGCGGTTCTGGAAGCCAGGGCGGCCTTCTGCTCGTCCGTCAGAACCAGGCCCTCGGTTCCGGGACTTACGGGCACGTACTCCACGACGAAGAGGACGGAAGGCCCCGTCCTTTCCAGACTCTCCAGGAAGGTCTCCGACAGGAGGACCTCCGCGTTGCGGGAGGTGGCGGTCAGGGAAACGCCGAAGAACGCCCCGCGCTCCCGGAGCCGGGCCATGGACTCGACGACCCGCTCGTGGACGCCCGGCCCCCGACGGTCCCGGGTCTGGTACGGGTTCCCCTCGATGCTGAAAACCGGGACCAGGCAGCCCCGGGCGAACAGATCCAGGTAACTGTCGTCGAAAAGGAGGCCGTTCGTGAAAACAGGCACCAGGGGGCCCCGGAGGCGGCTCGCCTCCTCCAGGAGGGAACGGCGCAGGAGCGGCTCCCCGCCCGCCAGCAGGAGGACCCCGGTACCCAAGTCCAGGGCCTCCCGGAAGAGCTCCAGGAACCTTTCGTCGGAGAGCTCCACGGCCCTCGTTTCCCGGGGGCGCAGCGCCTTCGCGTAGCAGCCCGCGCAGTCCAGGTTGCACCGGCGGGTCACGCTGGCTATGAGGACGGCGGGAACCTGAAGTCCCTCCCTTTCCGCGAGGGCCCTCTTGCGGGCCTGGGAGCGTTGGAACGAGGCGACATGGAGCAGGGAATTCAAGCGGGGAAGGTCGAAGGGGCGGGAAAGGGCGGCGGAACGGAAAAGGCCGCGGACGTGCCTGTCGAACAGGGTTCTAGGATCCATGTAGGACTCCTATGGGGTATGTATCCGCCCCCCCTACGGGGCGCGGGCTTTCCGGACGTATCGCTCCTCGAGCCGCTGGCGCAGTCGCTG
>CAYTYG010000180.1:0-6652 GCA_964441515.1 uncultured Treponema sp. | reverse complement strand
CGTATCCGCGTCTTCGTCGCGTCCCCTATGTCCGGCTTGTCCTTGAGCGCGCGGCTTACGCTGTTAACGGAGACCCCGGCCTTCCGGGCTATGTCCCTCAAGGTTACATATCCTTTCAAGGTACGCCTCTTTCCAACAGTATAGAAAAAACTTGACAGTTATGGAAGTCGGGTTGATAGTAACTTTAACGTTAATGTTGCAACAACCGGAGCGTTCCATGCATTCAATCGGAATCGGCATCATCGGCTGCGGGAGGATTTCGAACCTCCATGCCTCGGGCTACCTCTCGGACGGGAGGTCCCGAATCGTGGCGGTATGCGATTCGAACCCGGATCGGGCGCTGGAAAAGGCCCGGGAATGGGGCGCGCAGGAAGCCTGCACGGACTATCGCAAGCTCCTGGAAGACAATAGGGTCGACGCTATAGACATCATCACCCCCCAGCGGTTCCATGAGGAGCTCGCGGTGGAGGCCCTGGCGGCGGGTAAGCACGTCAGCGTGCAGAAACCCATGACCGTGGACATGGAGAGCGCGGACAGGATGGTCTCGGCCGCGGATGCGGCGGCCCGGCGCGGCCTTATCTTCCGTCTCTTCGAAAACTACGTCTTCTATCCCCCCATTGTTAAAATGAAAAACATTATCGATGAAGGAAGAATCGGAGAACCCACCAGCATGCGCATAAAGTTCGTCTCCGGGTCCAGCGGGGGTTGGGAGGTACCGGACTCCGCCTGGCTCTGGCGGAGAGGCGAACACCAAAGGGGATACGGGATGCAGACCTTCGACCACGGCCACCATATGTGGTCCGTGGCAGGGTTTCTCATGGGAAAGATAGAGCGGGTCTTTTCCTGGATCGACTCCGTGGACGGTTCCATAGACTGTCCCGCGGAAATCATCTGGAAGTACGCGGGCTCCCCGAAGTACGGCTCCTGCGACTACTCCCACGGCACGGCCCTGCACATCCCCTCGGACTACTACGCGAACGACGAATGGTTCGAGGTTACCGGGAGCGAGGGAATCGTCCAGGTGACGCGCTGCACGGGGCGGATAAACGAAGGTCCTCCCGTACGGCTCTTCCGGGAGGACCAATGGACGGACTTCCCGGAGGTGGATTCGGACTGGGCCTCGGGATTCCGGGGAGCCACCGCCAACTTCATCTCCGCGATCCTGGGCTTGGAAGCTCCCGTATTCACGGCGGACCGCGGACGGGAGGTCCTCCGTATGGACTTGGCCATACGGGAATCCGCGCTTCTTAGGCGGGAAATCGAACTGGAGGGCTTCCGCGGACTTCCCGCCCAGGAGAGGCCGGCGGTCGTATGAGTCCCGCCGAATCGAAAAAGGAGGCTCCCGGGATTATAAAAAAGGTTTTCAATCCTCTCCGTTGATCGGAGACAAGAACATACAGTCATAGGAGGCAATCGTATGTCCAAGCGTCTACGAATCGCAGTATTAGGATTGATCGTCGTCGCCTGTTGCGCCCTCGCATTCGGAGCCCCGAAGGCAAAACAGATCGTCATCGGCGTGACCATGCAGGGGAACCAGAGCGGATTCATCCAGTACATCACCGCGGGCATGTGGGAGTGGCAGAAGAAGAACGCCCCGGACATCAAGCTGGAAGTCGTCTTCGCGGACGACGACGCGGCCAAGCAGCTTTCCCAGGTCGAAACCTTTATCGCCAAAAGGGTCAACGCCATCATCATCAATCCCGTGGACAAGGTCCAGGGAGCCGCCGCGGTGGACGCCGCCGCCCGGGCCAAGATTCCCATCATCACGGTCAACACGATAACCACAAGCAAGAAGGTGACCGCCCACGTAGGCTCCGACGACGTGGAGTCCGGGCTGCTCCAGATGAACCGCATCCTCGAGGTCTGCGGCCCCAACGCCCGGGTGGCCTACGTGGACGCGGTTCTCGGGCACTCCGCTCAGGTCGGCCGGTCCGAAGGATACGCGAAGGCCCTGAAGGCCAATCCCCGGGCCACCCTCGTGGTCCACGACACGGGCAACTGGTCCGGCGACGAGTCCATGAAACTGGTGGAGAACTGGCTCCAGTCCGGACGCCGGATGGACGCCATACTCTGCATGGCGGACTGCCAGCTCATCGGCGTCGTCACCGCCGTCAAGAACGCCAACATGACCGGCAAGATCAAGCTCGCCGGCATGGACTGCGATCCCCTGATCATGGAGTATATCCGGCAGGGCGTCGTGGACAACTCGATCTGGCAGGACGGGGTGGGACAGGGAGCCAACGCGGTCCGGCTGGCCCTGGACGCGGCGATGGGCAAGAAAGTCAAGGACTTCCTTCTGCCCTACGAGGTCTGCACCGAGGACAACCTGAACCATTACCTGGAACTTGCCAAGGAGCGAGACGCTCTGGCCAAGAAGTACTTCTGAGGCAGTAAGCAGGGCGCACGCCCAGGGACGGCTCGTTCGGCCTTGTGCGTTTCCGCACAAGGGCCCGGCGGCCGCCCCTGAGCGCATACCCGGCCGAAACGGAGAAGGGCATTGATGGAAGACAGCGGGACCATCGTCGAGATGCGGGACATGGACATGCGGTTCCAGGGCGTTCACGCCCTGGACGGCGTATCCCTGGCCCTGAGGCGCGGGGAAGTCCACGCGGTAGTCGGGGAAAACGGCGCGGGAAAATCCACTCTGATGAAGATACTCGTCGGTCTCTACCAGCCCGACTCGGGTCAGATATGGATAGACGGCCGAAAGGTCCGCTTCCATTCCGTCCGGGACTCCCGGGCCGCCGGGATCTGCATGATCTTCCAGGAGTTCAACCAGGTCAAGCACCTCACGGTCATGGAGAATATCTTCCTGGGGCGCGAACCGCGCACGAAATTCGGCTCCGTCGATTTCGGACGCATGCGTTCGGACTCCCGGGAGATCCTGGCCAAATTCGGGGTCGATATCGACGCCTCGGCCTATGTGCGAGACCTTACGGTGGCCAAGCAGCAGCTCGTGGAGATCGTGAAGGCCGTCTCCAACAAGGCCCGCATCATCGTGATGGACGAACCGACCTCCGCCCTGAGCGATACGGAGATAAACCGCCTCCTGGCCATGGTCCGCACCCTCCGCCGGGAGGGCAAGGCGATCGTCTTCATCTCCCACAAGCTCGAGGAAATTTACGGGGTCTGCGACCGGGTGACCGTACTGAGGGACGGGAGGTTCATCCACTCCGGCATGGTCGCGGATATCCCGGAGTCCGAGCTGATACGCATGATGGTGGACCGGGAGGTCTCGGAGCTCTTCCCGAAGGTCCCCGCCCGGATCGGGGAGGTCCTTCTGGAGGCCCGGAACCTTTCCCGGGCGGGCCAGTTCAGCGGCGTCAGCTTCAGCCTCCGCCGGGGCGAGATACTCGCCCTGGCGGGCCTCATGGGCGCCGGAAGGACGGAGGTCGTCGAGGCGGTCATGGGCTCCCGGAGGCTGGACTCGGGTGAGATATTCCTGAAGGGAAAACGCATCACCAACCGGCGGCCGGGGGACGCTATAGCCCGGGGCGTCATCATGGTGCCCGAGGACCGCAAGCGGAACGGCCTCGCCCTGAAGCTCAGCGTCCGGGACAACATCCTGATGTCCTCGCTCCGCAAGTGCGTGAAATCCGGGTTCATCCGTTCGCGCCTGGAGAGGAAGTACTGCGGCGAATACGTCTCCAAGCTCGACATCAAGGCCGGCGCCCTGGACACGGTCTGCGCCAATCTCTCGGGAGGGAACCAGCAGAAGGTCGTCCTCGCCCGGGTGCTCAACGCCGACCCGGAGGTCGTCATCCTGGACGAGCCGACCCGTGGAATCGACGTGAAAACCAAGGCGGACATACACAAGCTCATGTCGGAGCTCGCGGGCCAGGGCAAGGCGATCCTCATGATCTCCTCCGAGATGGCCGAGGTCCTCGGGATGAGCGACCGGATCGTCGTCCTGCATGAAGGCAGGGTGACGGGGACTCTCGAACGCGGCGAGGCCACGCCGGATCTCGTCCTGAGGTACGCGGTTGGCAAGAAGGAAGAGGAGGAAACCCGCGATGGAATCCAAGCTTAGAGCTTCCCGGGAGGGCCTGCGGATGCTCGGCGCAAAATTCAATCTGAACAACTACGGCATCCTGATAGGATTCATCCTCATCGTTGCCTTTCTCTCGATCGCGACCGAGACCTTCCTGACCTACGGCAACCTCATCACCATCCTGCGCCAAGTCGCCAGCATAGGCATAGCCACGGTGGCCGTCGGTATCCTGATCATCATGGGCTGCATCGACCTGTCCATAGGTTCCATGTTCGCCCTCTGCGGCATAGCCGCGGGCATCATGGTGTCCACGGGCAAGGAGGGCTTGGGCCTTCCGAGCTTGGTAGGCTACGCCGCGGGAATATCGACGGGGATCCTCGTAGGGCTCTTCAACGGCGTGACGGTGGCCAAGGGAAGAATCCCAGCCTTTATCGTGACCATGGGTTCCATGTGGATCACCCGGGGCCTTGCACTCATCCTCGCCCACGGCATGCCCATAGGCTCCTTTCCCGAGTCCTTCACCTACCTGGGGACCGCGTCCCTGGACCCGAACAACATGATTCCCTGGTCCGTCCTCATCTTCCTGGCCGTGGTCTTAGGTATGGACTTCGTCATGAAGAAGCGCCCCCTGGGACGGTACATCTACGCGGTGGGCGGCAACGAGGCCGCCGCGGCCGCGGCCGGGATCAACACGGACCGCATCAAGATCCATGCCTATCTCGTTTCCGGGGGGCTCGTGGGACTGGCGGCCACCCTCCTTGCCTCCCGGCTCATGTCCGCCGCGCCCGCCCTGGGCCAGGGCTACGAGACCGACTGCATAGCCGGGGCCATCGTCGGGGGGGTTTCCTTCACGGGGGGCATAGGCTCGGTCTGGGGCATGGTCCTGGGCGCCCTGATCATAGGGGTGATCAACAACGGCATGGACCTCCTGGGGGTCGAGGCCTTCTACAAGCAGATCGTCAAGGGCGCGATCATCATCCTGGCGGTGCTCCTGGACCGGCGGAGGGCGGGACGGGGATAGCCGGAAGCGCAAGTCTCCGCGTACAAGTCGGGCCCCGGATTCCTCCGGGGCCCGTGCTCTTTTGGCTGGAATCGTCCGAGCGCGTTTCCCGCGCGTATCAGCCTTTGGGCATGGAGATCGTGCCGTCCCAGGTGTTCCGCACCGAGGCGTCCCGGGCCTCTTCCTCGGAGAACCAGTGGGTCGTCACGCTCTTGGGTTCCGTGAAGAAGCGCACCCCGTCCGTGCCCATGGTGTGCAGGTCCCCGAAGAAGGACTTCTTGTGACCCGTAAAGCCGAAGATCCCCAGGGGCACCGGTATGCCCACGTTGACGCCTACCATGCCCCCGTGGGTATGCCGGGCGAACTCCCGTGCGTAGTACCCGCTCTGGGTATAGATCACCGATCCGTTCGCGAACTCGCTTTTGTTCATGAGGGTCAGCCCCTCCTGGAAGTCCTTCACCCGCTTGACGCAGAGTACGGGGCCGAAGATCTCCCGGTCCCCCACGCTCATGCCGGGCTTCACGTGGTCCAGGAGGGTCGGCCCGAGATAGAACCCGCCCTCGTAGCCGGGAACCTTGACGCCCCGCCCGTCCAGGACGAGCCGGGCGCCCTCGGCCACGCCCTTCTCTATCCAGGAGACGACGCTGCGGCGGTGGTCCTCGTTCACCAGGGGGCCGAGCCGGGAATCTTTGTCGTAAGCGGGGCCGATCTTGAGCTCCGTCATTTTCCGCTTGATTATCTCCACGAGCCGGTCGGCGATCTCGTCCACGGCCACAACTACGGGAAGGGCCATGCAGCGTTCTCCGGCGCACCCGCAGGCGGAGTTCACGATGCCCGAGGCGGTGCGTTCCAGCGGCGCGTCGGCCAGGACAAGGGCGTGGTTTTTCGCCTCCGTCAGGCACTGGACCCGCTTGCCCGCGGCGGCGGCGGCGGCGAAGATGTGGGAACCGACGCTGGTGGATCCCACGAAGCTGACCCCCGCGACGTCGGGATGCTTGAGGAGTATCTCCGCCTCCTCCCGGGAGCAGGTCACGAGGTTCAGCACCCCCGGCGGAAGCCCGGCCTCGGTCCAGAGCTCGGCTATGCGCATCGAGGTCTGGGGAGTGAAGCTAGCGGCCTTGATGACCAGGGTGTTCCCCGTGGCTATACAAAGGGGCGCCATCCACCCCATGGGTATCATGGCGGGGAAATTCCACGGGACGATTCCCGCGAAGACCCCGACGGGTTCGTAGTACTGAACCGTGTCGTATCCCGGGGTGCAGTCCATGAGCGCCGGCCCCTTCATCAGGTGGGGAGCGCCGCAGGCGAACTCGACCACCTCCGTGACCTTGAGGACGTCCCCCATGGCCTCGCCCCAGACCTTGCCGTTTTCGGTCGCGACAAGCCGGGTCAGCTCCTCCAGGTGCTGATCCAGGAGGGCCTTCATACGAAACAGGACCTGGACGCGCCGGGCGGCGGTGGTCGAGGACCATCCGGGAAAAGCGTCCTTGGCCGCGGCCACGGCCTCCTCCACCTCCCCGGCCGTGCATCGCGGGGCCCGGGCCAGGACCTCTCCCGTTGAGGGGTCGTAGCAGTCCATGTATTTCCCGCTCTTCGATTCCTTCCATTTACCACCCGCAAAGTAGCGGAGTTTCTTCGGCGCAGTCGCCATGTTGCCTCCT
>CAYTYG010000179.1:0-6683 GCA_964441515.1 uncultured Treponema sp. | reverse complement strand
CGGGTGCGCTCCAGGATACGGGACGCCGCCGGGCCTCGTTCGGAGGAACGGATCATCGTCCATGTCCCGGTCTGCTATGACCCTCCCCATTCCCCGGACCTGGAGGAGGCCGCGCGGCATACGGGACTAACCCCCGAGGAAGTCGTGGAACTCCATTCCTCGCAGACCTACCTCGTCTTCATGCTGGGCTTCACCCCGGGCTTCCCCTACCTTGGGGGAATGACCGAGAGGATAGCGGTCCCGCGCAGGGCCAGCCCCCGGACCCGCATTCCCGCGGGATCCGTGGGCATCGCGGATAGGCAGACCGGCATCTATCCCGCCGAGAGCCCCGGGGGCTGGAACATCATCGGGAGGACGCCGGCCGTGCTCTTCGACCCGGAACGGGACCCTCCGGCCCTGCTGGCCGCGGGACAGTACGTCCGGTTCCATCCCATATCCTCCGGGGAGTTCGAAAGACTGGCTTCCGCCGCTAACAGCGGGGAATGGCGCCCCGGGATCGAGCGGCCGGCGGGGGCGCGGGAATGAGCGGAATCCTCGTGCGGTCCCCGGGCGTACATACGACCGTGCAGGACCTGGGACGCTTCGGATACCAGTCCCTGGGGGTGCCGCCTGCGGGAGCCGCGGACCGGGATTCCCTGGAAACCGCAAACCTCCTGGCGGGCAACCCTCCAGGGGAAGCCTGCCTCGAGTGTACACTGGCCGGCCCCGAGCTGGAGTGCGCGGGACCCGTGGTCTTTTCCGTGTGCGGGGCGCCCATGGACGTCCGGGTAAACGGTGTATCCGTCCCGGCCTGGGAGACGGTATCCGCGGGGGACGGGGACGTAATCTCCCTGGGCCCCGCCTCCTCGGGCCTGCGCTCCTACATCGCCTTCGCGGGAGGCCTGGCCGTGGAGCCTAAGCTCGGGAGCCGATCGACCTACCTCCGTGCGGGTTTCCGGGGCGTTCTGGGCCGCACCCTTCGGGCGGGAGATCGGCTGGAACTGGGGACTCCCTTCCCGGGGTCGGGCGGGAAGGGGAGTCCCGCGCTCCAGGTTCCATCGGAAAGCCGACCGGAATACCCCTCGGAAATACTAGTACGCGCCGTCCTCTCCCACGAGGCGGACAGATTCGAGTCCGGGGCCACGGAAAAGTTCTTCTCGGAATCGTATAAAGTCTCCCCTAAGAGCGACCGGATGGGGCTGCGCCTAGAGGGCAAGCGCATTTCTCATGTCCGGGGCGCCGATATTATCTCCTCGGGGGTCCAGACCGGGACCGTGCAGGTTCCCGGGGACGGGCTTCCCATCGTCCTGCTGGCGGACCGGCAGACCACGGGGGGCTACACCCGCATCGCCCACGTGATCCAGGCGGATCTTCCCAAGCTGGGGCAGGCTCGCCCCGGCGACACGGTCCGATTCCTCAAGACCACCGTCGAGGAGGCCCAGGCGGCCTGGCGTTCCCGGGAAGCCGCCCTCTACGGGAGGATACGGCCCGCGGTCCGGGAGATTCCTCCGGCTGGCGCCGGACGGCCTCCCGACCCGCCCGTAGGAGCGATCCGGCGCTTCCGGGTGACCGTCTGCGGCCGGGCGTACGACGTTGAGATTCACGATACCTGACGGAAAGCGGTTTCCGCGATCAATACTCGAGAAAGGAAAAACATGGAAACGCGTTCGCTAGCATCCGAGCTGATACTCCTCCTCGTGGCCGCCATCTGGGGATTCGCGTTCGTGGCCCAACGCGTGGGTATGGAATACCTGGGCCCGCTGACCTACAACGGGGTGCGCTTTCTCCTGGGGACGGCTTCCCTACTGCCGTTCATCGCGCTTCGGCGCCGGAAAGGCGCCGGGGCGCCGGAATCGGGGGCGGCGGCCCCCCAAGGCTTCGCGGCCCTGGCGGTGCCCTGCCTGATCGGAGGCTTGATCCTGACGGTGGCGGCCAATCTCCAGCAGTGGTCCCTGCAGTACATCACGGCCGGGAAGGCGGGTTTCATCACCGGGCTCTACGTCGTCCTGGTCCCGGTGGCCGGGGCCGTACTGGGGCGCAGGACTCCCGCCCTGGCGTGGGCGGGCTGCGGGGCCGCGGCCGCCGGGCTCTATCTCCTTTCCGTGACCGGGGAGTTCACGATAGCCCGGGGCGACCTCATCGTGCTTTCCAGCACCCTCTTCTGGACCGCCCACATCCTTTTCCTGGATGTCTTCGCCAAGAAGGTGGATCCCGTGGAGCTCTCCGCGGGGCAGTTCCTCGTATGCGGGGTCCTGACCATGGCGGGGGCCTTCGCCTTCGAGGCCCCGGAGGCTTCCGCGGTTTTCTCCGCCGCGGCTCCCATCCTCTACGGGGGGCTCTGTTCGATCGGGATCGCCTACACCCTCCAGGCCGTGGCCCAACGGAAAGCCCATCCCGCCCGCGCGGCGGTCATCATGAGCCTGGAGTCCGTGTTCGCGGCCCTGGGGGGCGCGATGATCCTGGGGGAGAGGCTTTCCGTTCGGGAGACCGCCGGCTGCGTCCTGATGTTCGCGGGAATGCTCGTCGCCCAGATACCCGCGCCCGGTGGAAAGCCGCAGGTGCGGAAAACGGCGGACTAGTCCTGTCCGGGCCGGTCGGTCAGCCCCCGGCAGCTGCCGCCAGGTCCTCCTCCCAGAAGGAGAAGGGCCAGGGACCGTTGATCTCCTCCGGCTCCGGGGCCGGGGGGTGCGCGGCCTGCCATTCCTCCCACTCCCGGGCCCGGACTCCGCGAAGGAACTTGTCCGCGACGCTCGGGAAGAGCTCCAGGAGCAGCCCCTCCTTCTCTTCCTTGGCCAGGAGGCTTCCGCCGAACTCGGGAAGCGGCGGGTTGTCCTGCTTTTTGTACTTCGAGGTGTCGTAGGGAGTCTCTTCCCGCACCCCGGCGATTTTCTGCCGGAAGTCGGGGTTCACGGGCCAGGGGGTTTTTCCGTAGGTTCCCTTCACAAGCTCGATGAAGTTCTTGGAGACGTTCGTATAGGGACTCTTGCCCTGGGAGATGTCGATGACGCAGTTGACCGCCTGGACGCCGACGATCTGGCTGGTGGGCGTGACCAGGGGCGGAACCCCGGAGTCCAACCGGACCTTGGGAACCATCTTGAGGACCTCGTCCACATGCTGCTCCAGCTTGAATTCCTTGAGCTGGGCCATCATGTTCGTGTACATGCCGCCGGGGATCTGGGCGTACCGGACGATCTCGTCCGGCTCGGGGTAGTTGAAAAAAGCCTCGATGCGCTGGCAGTGCCGGAGGGCTTCCTGGGGCTTCTGGGCCCTCGCGGCCTCCAGGGCGTCGTCGAAGGCTCGGGAGACGTCCGGGGGCAGGGCGGGAGAGCGGATGTCGAACTCCGGAGGCATGCGCTTGAACTGGTCGAACTTGGCCAGGTCGAGCCGAATGGCCCGGAGCTGCTCGTCGATCTCCTGGACGGCTCCGCGGTCCACTCCGGTGTCCAGGCCCAGGCGGTCCGCGAAGATCTGCACGATCTCGTAGGCGGGCGCCGCGGGGCCGCCGGAGAAGGGCAGGACCACGGTATCCACGATATCGACGCCGTTGATCATGGCCATGAGGGCGCTCGCCGTGCCGAAGCCGGGGGTGCAGTGGGTGTGGAGGTCCACGGGTATGGAGACGGCGTCCTTGAGGGCGCGTATGAGGCGGCCGGTAGTGTCCGGGTCAATAAGTCCGGCCATGTCCTTGATGGTGATCATGTCCGCGCCCAGTTTTTCCAGCTCCTTGGCCCGGGCTACGAAGTAGGGTATCCCGAAGATATCCTTGGGCAGCCGCTTGCCCGAGAGGAAGGCCCGGAAACGCTCGGCCCGGGTGAATTTGGGGTCCACGGTATAGCAGATCGCGCAGTCCGTCTGTCCTCCGTTCTCCTTCACGTAGCGTATCGTGCTGACCATGTTGGAGACGTCGTTCAGGGCGTCGAAGATGCGCATGATGTCGATGCCCGAACGGACGGAGTTGCGGCAGAATCCCTCGATGACGGAGTCCGGGTACGGAGTATAGCCGAAGAGGTTACGCCCCCGGGAGAGGGCCGTCAGCTTCGATGCGTTCCCGACGCCGGCCTTGATGGACTCCAGCCTGGTCCAGGGGTTCTCGTTGAGATACCGCATCACCGAGTCGGGGACTGCGCCCCCCCAGACTTCCATCGCGTAGAAGCCCGCCTTGCGGTAGAGGGGAAGCACCCGGTCCACCTGATCCTGGGTCATGCGCGTGGCGAACTGGGATTGCTGCCCGTCCCGCAGCGTCAAGTCACGGATGCGAAGGGGGGTATTCATGGCTTCTCCTCCTGGGCGCCGGTCCGTTACCGGCCGACGCGGATACTGTACCGGGAAACGCTCCGATGCGCAATCCTCGTCCGCCGACGGGAAGCCCGCGGACGGGAGCCGTCAGGCCCGAATCGGGTATTTCCCGGCTATGAAATCCCGCACTATCCGCACTACGGGAGGAAGGTTTTTGACGGGCATCCAGGCCATGTGGATGACCCGGGAGAACTCCGGGTTCGCCAGGCGTATGCAGGAAACGCCGGAATTCTCCAAACCGGGCATCCGGGGCACGATGGAAAGCCCGTAGTTCAGGGAAACGAAGGTGATCGCCACATTGCACTCCTCCGCCTCGAAGGCTATCCGGGGGCTGATCTTCATCTCCCGGAAGATGTTGCCGGTCAGGCGGCGAAGCCCGCTCTTTTTGTTCGTTAGGATGAAGGACTCGTTCTTGACCTCGTGTATATCCACCTCCTTCCTTCCGGCAAGGGGATGTCCCCTCGGGACGGCGAGGAAGAGCTCCTGCTTGAGGATGGGGGTCGAGGAGACGTCCTTGTAGGGATCGGGGCAGAAGGCCAGGTCGATGGTGCCTTCCTTCAGGGACTCCATAAGGGCGTTGTTGAGGTTCTGGACGAAATTGAAGGTGATCGCGTTGTGGGATTCCTCCTCGTAGAAGCTCGTCAGGACTTCCGGGAGGAAGGTGGAGCCCAGGCTGGAGATGTATCCGAGGTTCACCTTGCCCCGCAGGGGATTCAGGAGCTTGGCCTTCTGTATCCCCTCGTCCAGCTGATGCAGAGCCCCTTCGACGTGCTTCAGGAAGAGCCGACCCTGGGCGCTCAGGTCTATCCGTTTTCCGTGCTTTTCGAAAAGGGTAACGCTCATCTCCTTCTCCAGTTCGGACATGGCGTAGCTCAGGCTCGGCTGGGATATGCAGAGTTCTTGGGCGGCCCGGGTGTAGTGCCGGATCTTGGCGAGGACCTGGAAATACCGGAGCTGCTGCAGGGTCACGGACTATTCCCCCGATCAAAAAATAGCATCAATCATAGAAACCGTCTATGATTAACAGGGAAAAGTTTTATTGGACTTATTCAGAAAGAGCATTCTAGAATAATTGCGGGGGATTTCGGTTTTTCTCGGGGAGCATCCGTCCTGTCCGTCCTTTCATAGAAAGGGTCGATGGATCGGAAACTGTACAGGCTCGGCCTGTTCGACTATGCTTTCCGGATGCGTTTTTCCCGCGGAGGCGGGAACGGACCGACTTCCTGCGCCCCGGAGCTGCAGGACCGGAATGACGGCCTGCATGGATACACTGCCGCGAGTTTAGAGAGCCATGAACGAAAAGAAAACCTACGAACACGTAATCCGGGAGAAGTGGTGCAAGGGCTGCAACATCTGCGTTTCCTTCTGCCCCAAGAAGGTCCTCACCCTCTGGAACGGCAAGGTCATGGCCGAGCGACCCCATGACTGCATAGGGTGCCGCCTCTGCGAACTCCGCTGCCCGGATTTCGCCATCGAAATCCGGGAAGTCCGACCGGACGCGCAGCCGGAGGAGGACGCGGTCATCGATTATTCCGTTCCCCCGGAGGTCTCCCATGCCTGAAGCCAAACTCATGCAGGGCAACGAGGCGTGCACGATCGGGGCCCTCGTAGCCGGCCTGGAGTTCTACGCGGGGTATCCCATCACCCCTTCCACGGAGATAGCCGAGCTCTGTTCCGAGGAGCTTCCCAAGGTCGGGGGCAAGTTCGTGCAGATGGAGGACGAGATCGGGTCCATCGCGGCGATCATAGGCGCCTCCCTGACGGGGAAGAAAGTCATGACCGCGACGAGCGGGCCGGGCTTCTCCCTCATGCAGGAGAGCATGGGATACGCCGGGGAGACGGAAGTCCCCATCGTGGTCATCAACGTCCAGCGCATGGGGCCGTCCACCGGGATGCCGACGTCCCCCGCCCAGGGCGACGTGATGCAGGCGCGTTGGGGAACCCACGGGGACCATCCCGTGATAGTCCTGGCGCCCGGCAACGTGAAGGAATGTTTCGACCTGACCGTCCGCGCCTTCAACCTCGCGGAGAAATACCGGGTTCCCGTGGTGGTCCTGACGGACGAGGTGATCGGACACATGCGGGAAAAGGTCGTCCTTCCGGACTGGAAGGAAGTCGAGGTGGTCGACCGGGCTCGGCCCACGACGCCCGGGGGCTACCGGCCCTACGAGGCCGACCCGGACGGGGGGGTTCCCTTGATGGCTCCCTTCGGAGAGGGATACCGCTGGCACGTGACGGGGCTTTTCCACGACGAGACCGGTTTTCCGTCCGGCAAGGCGGACGTCGCGGACCGGCTTCTCCGGCGCCTAAACCTCAAGGTCGAGAAGAACGAGCCGGAGATCCGGGACTACGTTACCGAGTCCGTGGAGGACTGCGATGTCCTGGTTGTTTCCTTCGGGAGCTCCGCG
>CAYTYG010000178.1:0-6709 GCA_964441515.1 uncultured Treponema sp. | reverse complement strand
CCTCCCGCCCTCGGTGGCCAAGGAGGAGCTGGTGGACTCGGGGCTCCCGGGGCTTGTGTTCTTCACGGGCTCCGAGGACAAGCGCCGGCTCTTCCTTCGGGAGCTGGAGCTGATGGACCGGCCCAAGCCCCAGATACGCTACGAGCTCCTGGTGGTCCAGTACCAGAGGAGCGGCGGCCTGGATTGGTCCCGGTCCCTGAAGGCCTCCTCCGCCCCCTCCTCTTCCTCCGCCTCCTTCACGGGGGAGATGTCCAGCCTCCTGTCCCTCAAGTTCGACGCGGTGTCCCTGTTCGGCCTCAACTTCGCCCTGGACCTGAGCGCCAGCCTCTCGGACTCCCGGGCCCAGGTCTTCGCGGACACGACCCTGACGGGGATCACGGGCCAGGAGATCAAGTTCCAGAACACGGACACCTTCCGCTACCGGGAGCTGGAGTACGACGAGGACACGGGCGAGAACAAGTACACCGGCGTCACCAGCCAGGTCACCTCGGGGCTCATCCTCTCGGTCAACGGGTGGGTTTCCGGGGACGGCATGGTCACCATGACGGTAAGCGCCACCATCTCCAAGGAGTCCGAGAGCGACTCCACGGCCTCGGGGAACCCTCCCCCCACCACGGAGAAGATCGTCACCACGACGGTCCGCACGGTGTCGGGAAAGCCGGTCGTGATCGGCGGGCTCTTCCAGAAGAGCAAGGACGTCAGCGTCAAGAAGGTCCCCGTCCTGGGGTATATCCCCCTCCTCGGGCGCCTCTTTCAGGACATCAAGCAGTCCGAGGAGGACACGGAGATGGTGGTCTACATCGTCCCCCACGTGGTCTCCGGGGACGAGGACGTCGCGGCCGCCGTGGGGCGCCGCATGGAGGGCTACTACGCCTCCTACGTGGAGGGCTTCGTGCGATGAACCCCCTGGAGCCGGCCCTCATAGAGCGGTACGTTCCCCTTCCGGAAGGGGCGGACCAGTATCCCCCGGAGTTCTCCGAGGCCAACGGGGCCATCAAGCTTAGGGAGGACAACGGGAGCGTTTCGGTGGGGGTGGCGCGGGACGCGCCGGAGCCGTTGCTGGAAAGCCTCCGGCGCTTCCACCGCGGAAAGTCCGTACGGTTCTTTTCCATAGACCGGTCGGAGCTGGCGGCCTACCTGGGAAAGCGCGCGGCGGACTCCGCCTCCCCCTCCCAGGCCGCCGGCGAGGACGAGCGCCTTCTCCTGGACCGGCTGGCCAACGACGCGCCCATCGTGAACCTGGTGAACTCCCTTTGCATAGACGGCATACGCGCGGGGGCCTCGGACATCCACATCGAGGCGGGCGGCGGGGACGTCCGCGTCCGCTACCGGGTGGACGGGGCGCTCCGCACGGTGCGCAGGGTGGACAAGGCGAAGTTCCCGGCCATCTCCTCCCGCATCAAGGTCATGGCCAACCTCAACATCATGGAGCGCCGCCTTCCCCAGGACGGCCGGATCACCGTCAACCTCGGGTCCGAGAGCGTGGACCTCAGGGTTTCCATCGTGCCCGTGGCGCGGGGGGAATCCATCGTCCTGAGGCTCTTCAACAAGTCGGACTCGCCCCTGGCCCTGGGGGACCTGGGCTTCGGGGAGGCGGAGCTGGAAAGGCTCCGGGCCTTCCTCCGGATACCCCACGGGCTCGTGCTGGTCACCGGGCCCACGGGCAGCGGCAAAACGACCACCCTGAACGCCATGCTGAGGACCCTCCCGGCGGAGGAGCTCAAGATCCTCACCATCGAGGACCCCGTGGAGTACCTGATCGAGGGGGTCAACCAGATACAGACGAACGAGGCCATCAAGCTCTCCTTCGACACCATCCTCCGGCGCGTCCTTAGGCAGGACCCCAACGTGATCATGGTGGGGGAGATCCGGGATTCCCAGACCGCGGAGCTCGCGGCCCGGGCGGCCTTGACGGGCCACCTGGTCCTGTCCACGCTCCACACGAACTCCGCGGTGGCCGTCCTTCCGCGCCTGAGGAACATGGGCCTGGAATCCTACCTTGTGGCCTCGGTCCTCCGGGGGGCCGTGGCCCAGCGGCTGGTCCGCAGGACCTGCCCGGACTGCGTCCGTAAGCGGCCCGCGGACCCCGTGGAGGCCCGGCTCCTCTCCTCCTACGGGCTTCCCTCCCGGACGGTCCTGGAGGGGGCGGGCTGCGAGCGCTGCGGGGGCACGGGCTTCCGGGGCCGCGCGGCCGTCACGGAGGGCTTCGAGATGGACGAGGGCCTGGAGGAGCTGGTGCTCCGGGAGGCGCGGGTGGCCGAGATCTCCTCGTACCTGGCCCAGCGGGGGATGAAGACCCTGGCCCGGGACGGCATGGAAAAGGCGGCGGCCGGGCTCACGACCATCGCGGAGCTGGAGCGGGAGGTGTCGCTCTGATGCCCCAGTACAGGTGCACCGTGGCGGACGCCGAGGGCCGGGAACGGGATATCGTCCGCCAGGCCTCCTCCGCGGAGGAGGCCGCCCGGGGCTTTTCCACCGGGGAGCTTTTCCTCCTCTCCCTGGAACCCCTGGCCGAACGCCCCTCCGCGGCCCGGGGCGCAGGGGTCTCGGGGACATTGGTCCGGGAGTTCACGGACATGACCGCCCTCCTCCTCGGGTCCGGCCTGGGCCTGCGGGAGGCGCTCGCCATCGTGGAGGAGATAGCGGGGGGGAAGCTGAAAACCCTGGTCCGGGATTTCCTTGCGGAGATCGACAAGGGGGACGGCTTCTCGGCGGTCCTCGACCGGCGCCCCGCCTCCTTTTCCCCCCTGTACCGGGGCATGGTGCGGATCGGAGAGAAGGTGGGGTCCCTCCAGACCGTCTTCCCCCGCCTGGCGTCCTACCTATCGGACCGAAAGGCCTTCCGGGACAAGGTCCTGGAATCCCTGTCCTACCCCGTCCTGGTCCTGGTCGCCGCCCTGGCCGGCTCGGCTGCGGTGGCCTTCTTCATCCTGCCCCGCCTCCAGGGGCTTTTCCTGGAGCTGGGCGGGACGGGGGCCGAGGACATCCGGAAGAGGATGCTCTTCGCCTCCGCCTTGTTCCGGGGCGGGGCCCTGGTCCTCCTGGCCGCGGCCGGGGCCGTCGCCGCCCTCCTGGCCGCCCGCGCCCGGGGCGGGGCCGCGGCCCTGGCCGTGGACCGCGCCGTCCTGGGCCTTCCCTTGGCGGGGCGCTTCGTGAAGGACTGGGAGACCCTGAACTTCGCCTTCGCCATGGAGATCCTCGCGAAGGGGGGCGTCCCCCTGGAGACCGCCCTGGCCGAGGCGGCCCGGACCTCCGGAAACGCGGGCTTCCGGGCCGCTGTCCTGGCCGCCCGGGAGGACCTCGTGAAGGGCGGTCCCCTGTCCTCGGCCCTGGGCGCCCGAAGGGAGATTCCTTCCTACGTGGCCCGCTGGATACAGGCGGGGGAGCGCTCCGGGCAGACGGACAAGGTGTTCTCCCAGATCCGGAGGTACTTCCAGGCGGAGATGGACCGGGGCTCCTCCCGGTTCACGGCCCTCCTGGAGCCGCTCCTCATCCTCCTGGTGGGGGGCATCGTGCTCTTCCTCCTGGCGTCCTTCGTGCTGCCGCTCTTCTCCCTGTACGGGTCCCTGCTGTGAAACGCGAAAAGGAGTCTCCATGACGGAACGAACCCAAACCGGCCGCGAGGATCCCGAGGGAGGCTGGACCTTCATCGAGACCATCGTGGTGATCGGCATCATCCTGATCCTCACCTCCAGCGTGGGCTTCATGGCCTTCCGCTACCTCGAGAAGGCCAAGGTCGTCTCCGCCCGGAGCCAGATAGAGACCTTCTGTCTGGCCCTGGACGCCTACTACCTGGATTGCGGGCGCTACCCCGCGGCCGAGCAGGGGCTTTCCGCCCTCTGGGAAAAGCCCGTCCTGGAGCCGGTGCCCGCGGCCTGGAACGGCCCCTACCTGAACAAGAGGATCCCGAACGACCCGTGGGGAGGGGCCTACGAGTACCTGGTGCCGGGGCAGGCGGGGCTCCCCTTCGGGATACGCTCCCTGGGCGCGGACGGGCGCGAGGGCGGCGACGGGAACGACGCGGATGTCGCGTCCTGGGAGTGACGGGGGCTATGCCCTCCTGGACGCCCTGGTCGCCGTCCTCCTCTGCGCGATCGTCGCGGCCGCGGTCCTGCCCGGCATCGGGGCCGCCGCCAGGTCCGCCGGGAAAAGCCTGGAGCGGGCCGCCGCGCTCGTCGAGGCCCGGAACCGGGAGGCCCTGCGCCGCATGGGCCCGGCGGAGCCGTAGGCGCCGTATGCGCCCGGAGCTCGGGTCCACCACCTTCGAGGCCCTGGCGGCCATCCTCCTCCTGGGCGTCGCCGGGGCGGCCGCCCTGGGCGCCGCGTCGTCGGGCATCCGGGCCTTCGGGGCGGGCCGGGAGGCGGCCGTCTCCGCGGCCCGGGTCCTGGCCTTCGACGACGCCCTGCGGGAGCGCGCTCGGGAGATCCGCGTACCCTACTGGGAGCGGCGGGCCGGGATCGACAAGGGCGCGGGCGCGGCGGGAATTAACTACTGGATGGGGCGGAAGGACAAGCGCCTGGAGATATCGGACTCCGGCGCCGGCCTTGCCCTGTCCACGCCGAGGGGGACGCGGACCTTCCCGGGGATACGGCTCAAGGGGGTATTCCCGGAGCCCGAAGGGGAAGGGCCCGCGCGGGGGATACGGGTGGAGTATAGCGCGGGCGAACGGGAGTTCAGCTCGACGGCGGAATTCGGGTCCTGGGCGCTCGGGGAGGATGAGCCGTGAGCAGGGACGCCGGGTCCGCCGCGCCCATGGTGCTGGCCGTTCTCATCCTACTGGCCGCGGCCCTGTCAGGGTTGGCCGCCCTGGTTCCCGCCTCCCTCTCCTACGAGCGCCGGTCCCGGGCCGCGGAGGCCGAACGGGTCCGCCTGGACAGGGCCGTGGAGGCCGTGCTCGCGGCCCTTTCGGAGGACCCGACCCCGGAAACGGACAGCCCGGACGACCCGGTCTGGGGCCTCGCGGCCGCCGGCGCGGAGGGCGTCCGGGTCGAACTGGAGGACGTCTCCAGCCGCCTGAACCCGAACCTCGTCCGGAAAAAGCTCCTCTCGGAGACATCCCTCAAGAACCTCCTCCTTCCCGGCGCCGCTCCCGAGGCTCTCCAGCAGTACCGGGAGGACGAGGGGCTGTCCACGGACCCGGACCACTACAGGGACTTCTTCGCCCCCGACTCCCGGCAGCACCTCACCGGCTACGGCTGGGCCAACGTCAACACCACGGACGAGTTCGTCCTTCGCTCCCTGTGCCGCTCCCTGTCGGGCTCCGATTCGAAGGCCGAGGCCTTCCACGGGAGGATCCAGGCCGCCCTCTCCTCCGGGACCATCGTCTCGGAGGCCGATCTTCCCGGGTTCCTGGGCCCCGATGCGAGCCTCCTGGAGCCCGTGGTCTCGGCCGCGCCCTCCTGGAACGTGCATTTCTTGGACCCCTTCCTCCTGGGCGAGGTCTTGGCGTACCCGGCGTACAATATCCAGGATCCCTCTGCGAAGGCGGCCGCCCTCCTCTCGGAGCGCTCGAGCGGCCCGCTCACGGAGGCCCGGATCGCCGCCCTCCTGGGAGTCGAGAAGAACCATGTCCTGACGCACTACCTGGGGGCCCGCACCTGGTTCTGGGAAATCCGGGCCCGGGCTGCCGGGTCCAAGCTGACGGTCGTCGCGGCCCGGGACCCCCGGGCGGACCGCGTCGGGGGCAAGGGGCTTCCCCGGTTCCTGGTGATCGAGCGGAGGTACGAGAAATGAAGCGGCTTTACCTGGCGGGGCCGGGAGACAGCGGCGCGCCCGCGGCCCAGTGGCGCGGAGGCCGGGACGAGGAGTTCGAGCTGGCCCCCCGTCCGGACTACGAGGTCTTCGTGGTCGATGTCCCGCCCGTGCGGGGCGAGCGCCTGGACTCAGCCCTCCCCTACCGGGTGCGCGCCCTGTACCCGGGGCCGACGGAATCAACGGTCCTGGATCACCGACCGTTAATCGGCTTTCCCGGGCGCCGACTGGTTTTCCTGGCGGACCGGGAAACCCTGGCCGCCTTAAAGGACTCGGCCGGGAAGCGCCCCCTGGCCTCAGGCGCCCTCCTTTTATCCGCGGTCCCTTCCCGGGGGCCCTGGACGGGGGTTCTTTGGACCTCGGCCTGGGCGGAGGTGTTCCGTTTCGAGGGGAGCGCCCTCCTGTCCTCCCGGCTCCTTTCCAGGGCCGGGGACCCGATCCGGGCGGCCGAGTCCCTGGCCGAAGCCTTAAAGGCGGAAGCCGACGGGAACCCGGTCCTGGCGGCCTACACCCGGGACGCGGAGTCCGAACGGGGGGCCCTGTCCGCAGCCCTGTCCACAGCCCTGGCGGAACGGGAAGGGGGCCTCCGGGTTTCCCCCCTGGAGGACCTCGTCCCCCGCCCCACGGCGGAGTCCTGCGCGGTCTTCCGGGAAAGGCGGACTATCCCCGCCCTGGGCGCCCCGGTCCTCTCCCGCACCCTCGCGGCCCTGGCGCTGGTCCTGGCCGCCTCGGTCCCGATCCGGACGGCCCGCATCCGCGGGACGGAGCTGGCTGCCCGGAAGGCAGAGTACGAGGCGGCCAAGGCGCGCTCCGGCGCCGTCCTGGAGAAGGCTGCGGAGCTGGACCGCCTGGCCGCCCGCCGGGAGGAGCTCGAGGCCGCGGACGGTCCGGAGGCGTACCGGCTCCTGGCGGACCTGGCGGCCGCCGCGGGGCCGGATGTCCGCGTCCGCAGCATGA
>CAYTYG010000177.1:3653-6751 GCA_964441515.1 uncultured Treponema sp. | reverse complement strand
CGATCACGGTCCCGGACAAGCTGGTGAACATAGTCGTCGGATAAACAAAGGCGGCAAAACAATAGGCGGCCCCCCGCCCCGGGGGCCGCGGTACCGGCGGGACGCCTAGGCCGGAAGGAGACCGAAAAGGTAGGGAAGCCAGGCCGCGGCGACCAGGACGGCCAGGACGGCCGTTCCGGCCTTTCCCCGCCTGCCGGTCACGGTCTGCGCCCCCTGGGTCCCGGGCTCCCCGTCCCGGTCGTAAATGGACAGGAGGACCTCGTCCAAGTCCTGGAAGAAGGTGGCGCGCCGGAGCTTGACGCGGGTCTCCAGTATCCTCTCGTAGCTCCGGAGGGCCGCGCTGATCGTGCCCCCCAGGCGGCCCGGTATCCTCAGGTCCGAACGGATGCTTGCCTTGGACACGTAGATGAGGGCCTCGAAGGTGACGGCCTTCTCGATGCCCTCCCAGAGGGCGGTCTCCGTGACGCGGAAGGGGCCCCAGACGGCCAGCACCCGGCCTATCGGGACCAGCAGGTTCGCCCCCACGATCCCCAGGATGACCAGGAAGGTGCCCAGCACGGGTACCCTGCGGCCGGAGAACCAGGTGAAGACCTGGGCCGCGAACAGGATCAGGATACGGGGCCCCAGCACGGGCTGGAAGAGCAGGGCCACGACGACCGCCCCTCCCGCAGCCGCGAGGGCGTAGGGATCGAAGACGCGGTTGAACCGCTCCCGCCTCGCCAGCCTATCCACGGGCGTCCCCCCGGGCCAGCAGGTACCAACGGGACGACGCGGCGAAGCGTTCCGTGAAGATCCCCAGGACCAGCCCCGTGGCTAACCCCATGGCCAGGAAAAGCGGGGCTATCAGCCGCGCCGCCTGGCCGAAGACCACCCAGGACGCCAGGACGACCTGCACGGCGTTGGACGATACCGCTCCCAGGACGCTTATCCCGATGGACGTAACCCGCTCCCGCAAGATCTTGCGGGTTCCGAACATGACCAGGGCGGCGCACAGGGTGCCGACCAGGGAGAAGAGGGCGACGTAGGAGAAAAGCGAACCCGTGACCAGGCTCATCCCGATCACCTTGATCAGGGCCAGGACCAGGAAGGCCCCGAAGGGCAGGAGGTCCACGGCCAGGAGCAGGGGGAGGTTGGCGATGCCCAGGCGCATGAAGGGAAGCGGCTTGGGGATCATGTACTCCACCGCGGAGAGAAAGAAGCAAAGGGCCGCCAGGAAGGCTAGAAGCCTGCCCCGGGACTCACCAGGAGCCCGAGTCGACGCTGTCATGTTCGGTACCTCCCTCGATGCGCACGAATACCTGGTTGGGCAGACAGGCTATCCACTGGCCTTCCTCGCGGATGTCCCCCGCCTGGACGCAGGTCTGGTTGGGGCAGGGGGATTTTTCAATGCAGACGGACTTGTCGTGGATGTGGACCACCGTGTCGCCCAGGAGGCCGGGTATGGCCACGGTCCTGTCCTGGTCCAGGGGATAAATCCACTCGTCCTGCCCGTTGGAGACGATCACCCGGGCCTCCCCGGCCGCGCTCACGGCGCCCAGGGAACTCAGGGCTATAGCCGCCGCCGAGACCAGGAGGATAACGACGTCTACCGGGGTGACGCGGAAGGGTCCTCGCTTTTTCGAATCCCGCTCTCCGGACTTTCCGCCGGATTGGCGCCGGCGCGGCGGAACCGGCTTTCCCTCAGTGGCAGCACCCACAACCGCTTTCCCCGCCGCAATCGCCTTCCTCGTCGCAGCCGCAGCCGCTTCCGCAGCCTTCGTGGACATGCCCGTGCTGGAGTTCCTCGGCGGTGGCGTCCCTCACCTCCACCACGCTCACGCTGAAATGGAGGTCCTCCCCGGCCAGGGGGTGGTTGGCGTCCACGGTCACATCGTCCCCCTTCACGGCCACCACGGTGACGGCCCGGGAACCGCCCTCGCTCTGGGCCTCGAACTGCATGCCTTCCTCGATCTTGTCGGGCTCCGCGAAGTTCGTTTTTTTGACGGTGAACACGAGATTCTCGTCGTAGTCGCCGTAGGCGTCCGCGGGGGAGACGACGCAGGAAAGCTTGTCGCCGGGCTTCTTGCCCTCCAGCTCCCTTTCCAAGCCGGGAATCAGGTTCCCGTTTCCGTGAAGGTAGGCCAGGGGCTCGGAGCTGTCGGAGCTGTCGATAATTTCGCCGTCCGAGTCCTTCAGGGTATAGTCGATCATCACGACCTTATTCTTCTCAATGGTCACGGGAACCACCTTTTCGGGGGATTGGGTCTGTCTCGCTTCCGGCCGACGGGGCCGGCAAAACGTTTTTATACGTATGAACAGGGTGTTGAAAAGCCGATTGCATTTTCAACACCCTGTAAATTCACGAAAGATCACTGTAAATCTGGGTATATTCTATCCTAACGGGCGTTCCGCGGCTAGGGGCGCCCCGCCCGGAGCACGGGAAAACGGAGCCCTATCCGAGGTATATTGGTTACCGGCCGAGTGCCCGGGCTTTTCCCCGCCCGCCGATTTTCCGATAATGAAAAGCGGCCCGTCGAAAAAGGATGCCCGCCCCCGCGCGCATCCGCCGCAATGGAGTCTTGGTTTTGCAAATCGTTCGAACCGGAAGAATCAGCCTGCCCGCCCGCGTCGGGATACTGCTTGCGGCGCTGGGATTACTCTCCGCTATCCTCGTAGCCCTCGGCTTTACGGGCTCTCCGTATCCGGATCTCCTGTCCCTACCGGGGACGGCCCTGCGGGAAGCCCTGGGATGGGCGGCCTGGGCGCTCCCCGTCTACCTCTTCCTGGCCGCGGCCGTGCTCTTCCAGCCGGGGTATCGGAAGGACCTCCTCGTCCTCCTCTCGGGAGCCCCCCTGCCCTTCCTCCTGCTGGTCTTCCTGGCCCGGTTCCTCTCGGATCCGGCCCCGTGGTACGCCCGGCATCCCATCCTGGAGGCCCTGGGGCTGCCCGGCACCGCGGCCCTGGGCACGCTGGCCCTCCTCTTGTCCGCGACCCTCGTGGTCCGGCTCAAGGACCTCCTGATCTCCGGCCCCGGGGCGCCCGGAGAGGCGCGGGACCCCGGCCCGTCCCCGGGGAAAGCCGGGAAGCCGGCTTTCCCCCCCCCGGTTCCGGAACCGCTT
>CAYTYG010000177.1:0-3643 GCA_964441515.1 uncultured Treponema sp. | reverse complement strand
CATTCCCGGCCACCCCTCCTTCCTCCCCCTCCTGCGCACCCCGGAAGAGCCCCCGGCGCCCTCCGTCCCGGACCTCCCGCACCCCGCCGGCGTCGAGGAGGCCGCGGCTCCCGACAGCCGGGAACCCGGGGAGCCGCAGCCGGAGGATAGCGAGCCCGAAGACCCCGGGGAGGCTCTTTCCGAGGACGAGCCGATCCCCCTTCTCTTCCGGCGCGGCCCCGAAGCCGCGGAGGCCCGAAAGCGCCCGGCCCTCCTGTCCGGCGTAACCGCGGATCCCTCCGCGGAGGCCGAGATGCGCCCCTCCCGAGGCCCGGCGCCCAGGGAACCCGTCTTCGAGTCCGTGCCCCCGGCCCCCCGCCCGGCCTCCCGGAAGATCCCCCTGATGGCCTACTCCCTGCCCACCGAGATACTCACCGTGTACCCGGACGTCCTTAGGGACACACTGGCGGAGTTCGGGATCGAGGCGGAGGTCACGGGCATCCGGCGCGGGCCCGTGGTCACGATGTTCGAGATCCTCCCCGCCCCGGGGGTCAAGCTCTCCAAGATCGTAAACCTCTCGGACAACATCGCCCTGCGCCTGGCGGCCTCCAGCGTACGCATCGTGGCCCCCATCCCGGGCAAGCACGCCGTAGGCATAGAGGTCCCGAACGACCGAAGGTCCATCGTGAGCTTCCGGGAGATCGTGGAGTCCGAGGTCTTCCGGGGCGCCAAGCCCGAGATTCCCCTGGCCCTGGGCAAGGACATCGCGGGGGAAGTCCAGGTCATCGACCTGACCCAGATGCCCCACATCCTCATCGCCGGCGCCACGGGATCCGGGAAGTCCGTATGCGTGAACTCCATCATCCTCTCCCTGCTCTACCGAAAGAGCTGGAACGAGGTGCGGCTCCTCCTCATCGACCCCAAGATCGTGGAGCTCAAGCTCTACAACGGCATACCCCACCTCCTCACCCCGGTCGTCACGGAGCCCAAGCGGGCCTTCCAGGCACTCCAGTACTGCATCTGCGAGATGGAGAGGCGCTACGCCCTCCTGGACGGGGCGGGGGTGCGGGACATCAAGAGCTTCAACAAGCGCGTCAAGGAGCGCCGCTACGCCTCGGAGCGCCTCCCGTACATCGTGGTGGTCATCGACGAGTTCGCGGACCTCATGGCCACCACGGGCAAGGAGCTGGAGAGCACCCTGGCGCGGCTGGCGGCCATGAGCCGGGCCGTGGGGATCCACCTGGTCCTGGCCACCCAGCGGCCCTCCATCGACGTCATCACGGGGCTCATCAAGGCGAACATCCCCAGCCGCATCGCCTTCATGGTGGCCGGAAAGTTCGACTCCCGGATCATCATCGACTCCGTGGGGGCCGAGAAGCTCCTGGGCAAGGGGGACATGCTCGTCTCCACGGCCCAGGACGCCTTCCCGGTGCGCATGCAGGGCGCCTTCGTCTCCGAGGAGGAGGTGGAGCGCGTGGTGGAGCACGTGAAGACCCTGGGGGAGCCGGATTACATCGACGACTCTTCGAGGATGAGGGCGACGATCCCCTCTTCGAGAAGGCCCTGGAGATTGTCCTCCAGCAGGGCAAGGCGTCCGCATCCTACCTCCAGCGGCGGCTTAAAATCGGGTACAACCGGGCCGCGCGCCTGGTGGAGTTGATGGAGGAGAAAGGCATCGTGGGCCCCGCCCAGGGCTCCAAGCCCCGGGACATCCTGCGGAACCCGGAGGTGGCCGGACGGCCGGACACTTCCTACGCGGCGCGCTCCTCCGGGGAGCCCGCCCGGGACTACGAGGACGAGGACGGTACCGGGGACGGGGAGACCGGGGCGTGAGCCTCCGCCGGGTGGGCCTTTTGGGCGGGGGCCAGCTGGGGCGCATGACCATCGAGGCCGCCCGCAGGTATCCTTCGTACTTTGCCGTCCTGACCCCGGACTATCCCTCCCCCGCGGCGGACCTCGCGGACGAAGTCGTCGTCGGGGACCTTGCGGACCGGGAGGCCGTCCTGGACCTGGCTTCCCGGGTGGACGTCGTCTCCTACGAGATCGAACACGTGAACGTCGACGCCCTTAAGGAGCTCGAATCGCGGGGTTTTCCGGTCCTGCCGGGGGCGGGCGTGCTGGAGCTGATCCAGGACAAAGGCCTCCAGAAGCGGCTCTGGGACTCCGCGGGCCTTGCCCAGGCCTCCTGGGTCGACCTGCCGGACAACCTCGCCCTTCTGCCTGCGCGCGAGCGCGCGGTCCTCCTGGAATCCCGGGCGGCCCGGATCGGTGGCTTCCCCGCGGTGCAGAAGCTGCGCCGGGGCGGATACGACGGCCGAGGCGTCCGGGTGCTCTCGGGCCCCCTGGACGAGCCCCTTTCGGGCCCGAGCTTCCTGGAGGAGAAGGTCGATTTCTCCCGGGAACTGGCCGTGGTCCTGGCCCGGTCGCCGGATGGGGCTGTGGCGGAGTACCCCTGCGCGGAGATGGTCTTCGATCCCCAGGCCAACCTCTGCGATTCCGTCCTGGCCCCCGCCCGGGTTACCGGGTCCGTCCTCGCGGAGGCCGCCCGCCTGGCCGCCTCCTGCGTGCGCACCCTGGACGAGGCGGCCCGAAAAGCCGTCCCCAAGGGCGCCGGCGCCTCGGGGGTATTCGCCCTGGAGATGTTCCTGGGCCCGGAAGACCGCGTCCTGGTGAACGAGGCGGCCCCCAGGCCCCACAACTCCGGGCACTTCACCCAGGAGGCCTGCTCCGTAAGCCAGTTCGACCAGTATTACCGCGTCCTGGCGGGGCTGTCCCTGGGAAGCCCCAAGCTCCTCCGCCCGGCCATGATGATGAATATCCTGGGGGCCCCCGGCGCCTCCGGGCGGCCGGAGTACGAGGGGCTGTCCGAGGCCTTGGCCGTTCCCGGCGTATCCGTCCATATCTACGGGAAGCGGGAGGTCCGGCCCTTCCGCAAGATGGGGCACCTGACGGCGATAGCGGACAATGTCGAGGAGGCGGCGAGCCGGGCCGCCGAGGCCCGGTCGAAGATCCGGGTTTCCGGTCGGGCTTAACCCGGCCTCCAATGCCCGGGCCCGCATCCGGGTCCTGGCCCCGGACGGACGGCGCTCCGCCCCCCGCCGGAAACCCCGCGGTTGAACCTGCGGCCGGAATGCGTCATGCTATAGCTCGCCGAACCTTGGAATTTCATCCCTATGCCGTCCGCGCCGGACTTCCCGCGGGGAGGGAGTAGCGTTGCCGTCCAACAACAGCGTCGTGCGATCCGGCCATCCTCGTCCCTTCGGGGCCCAACCCCTGGCGGGAGGCGTCAACTTCGCGGTCTTCTCCCGGAACGCCACGGCCATGACCCTTTGCCTCTTCGAAAAGCCCGAGGACGGGAAGGCAAGCCGGGAGATACGCATGGACCCCCGACAGAACCGGACGGGGGACATCTGGCACGCCTTCGTGGAGGGAGTCGGCCCCGGCGCCCTCTACCTCTACCGGGCCGACGGGCCCTTCCTCCCGGAGAAGGGCTACCGCTTCAACCCCAACAAGGCCCTGATCGACCCCTACGCCAAGGCCCTCACGGGGGGCACGACCTGGGACATCTCCCAGGCGCGGGCCTACGTCCCCGGGCGCCCCGAGAAAGACCTGGGCTTCTCCGAGGAGGACGACGCCGCCTTCCTGCCCAAGTGCATCGTCGTGG
>CAYTYG010000176.1:0-6851 GCA_964441515.1 uncultured Treponema sp. | reverse complement strand
GTAGAGGTCATCGAGTATGAGGATGACTACTCGAAGGCCGTGCTCGAGGGACGCAGGGATTCGGACAGGGATCCGTCGAGCTATTTCGTCGATGATGAGTACTCTGTGCCTCTCTTCCTCGGTTATGCGGTCGCTGCCGCGAGGACGAAGAAGCAGCTCGAGGAAAAGGGCGTCACAGTCGATGCCGATCATCCGATGAACAAGCGATTCCCGTGAAAAAGGGCCTTATGCCAGCTTTTCGTCGAGCCAGTCGAATATCACCTGCATCCCCCGTGTGACGTTGTCGAGCTGGCAATGATCGTCCGACCCGTCTTCCTCCAACGTGAAGATATGGATCGTCTTGTCCTTGGAGGCGACGCGCTCGTGGAACTCCCGCGCCTGTTCGAGCAGGATCTCCCCTTCCCCCGCTCCCGCAAGGGTAAGCACGGGACAGGTTATCCGGTCCAGGTAGGGCTCTACGGTATACTCGGAGTAATCCATCCGGGCGATACGGGCAAAGGACGCGAAATCCTCTCCCCGGACCCACCCGCCGTAACGGAGGTAATTTTTTAGAATTCCCGATCGCCTTAAGCGGTACTGGACGAGGGCGTCGAAGAGGCGGTCCGGCAGGCGGGCCAGGGCCGTCCGCCGCGCCCGGGGAAAAAGTACTGCGGCATCGAGGATCGGGGGGTCCGGAACGAGGGCTTGGACACGGGGTTCGAACGCAGCAACCCTCGAAGCCACGTACCCGCCGAAGGAAAATCCGGCAAGGGCGATCCGGCGGTCCACCCCGGGAAGCCTTTCCAGGAAATCGAAGGCCGCCGCAAAGGGGACTTCCATGTCGGGGCGGCGGACGCAGGCCGCGTCGAGGTGCAGGGCTCCGCGGTGGCCGGGATACTCGAAGGTGAAATAATTGTACCCGCGGTCGACGGCGGCCTGTCCTCCCACCATGAGCATCTCCTCGCCCGACGAATCGTGGCCGCCGGCGAAAACCAGGGTGGGGCGTTTTGCGTTCGAACGGTCCGGGCTCCGGAAATACCCCGGAAGGGTTTTCCCTTCGAAAGGAATCTCGACCCGTTCGACCGCGCCGTCGAGAAGGGGAAGCGCCTTCCGCATGCTGGCGACGCTCGCCCTCCAAAAATCGTGGAAACGGGGATGGTCCGGGGCGCAGGCGTATTCCGCGGTCCGGTAGTAATTCATGGCCCGGAGAAAGCTGCCGCGGGCGCTGGCGGCGTGTCCCCGGGAAAGCGACTCGTCCCCCTGGGCATCGACCTTGCCGGCCAGCTCCGACCATGCCCGAATCCAGGTTTCGGCGTCCCGTTCGTCGATCGCGCGGGCGGCCGCCAGACATTCCCCGATTTCGGCGCACCCTACGCTCGCGTACTCAAGGGTCCGCTTGAAAAGCCAGTCGGTTTCAGGATCCCGGAACAGGCCCAGGGTATTGAGGGAACGGGCGAACCGCTTTTCCCCCTGTCTTTTTTTCATCGGATTCTCTCCTTTGATACCGATGGTTGCATTTGCGACACTTAGTCGAATATTATGCCGGAATGGGAAATAAGCAACAGAACGGGCCGGGGCCGGGCGCGACGGAAAGGCCGATACCCGTCGCTAAAGCGACCGCCTCGCGGCGGCATGTCGCGGGAAGCCGCGATCCCCGCTGCGAAAAAACGCGCTCGGCGATACTGGAAGCCTACGTGAACCTCTGCGGCGAGCGGGGAAACGAGTTTGCGGGAGTATCCGAGATATGCAGGCGGGCCCGGGTGAACAAGGCAACCTTTTACCGCCACTTCGAGGACAGGGCCGACCTCCTCGACCGCGGCCTGGATGCTTTCTTCGCGGAAATCGGGAACCGTGTCGATCCTGCCACCGTGGAGGAAGGCCGGACCGCCGAGTCCACCGTTCGGAGGATAGAGACGTTCTTCGAGCTGGTGGAGGAGCATGCGAAGCTGCTGAAGCCCGTTCTGTCCGGGTCCGCCGGCGCCCAGCTCCGTAAAAAAGCCGAGTCTTTCTACGAGGAATACATACGGGAAAGGCGCATGGTCCGGCTGTCCCGGCCCGGGGAAACGTTTTCCATACCCCGCGAGGCGATTCCCCGCAGCCTCGCATCGCTTTGCATCGGGCTGGCCTCGTGGTGGCTGGAGCACCCCGGATCCTATTCCCCCCGGGAGATCGCCGTTTTTTACGCATCCTTCATCGCCTTCGGGGTGTTCGGGGATAAGCATCGGCCCGGGCGGGACGGTCCGGCGACGGATAAGGACTCGGGCGGCAGCCCGAAACGGGGGCCTTGAGGCGGCTTCCAGCGGATGCCTGCCTGCACGGGTCGCCCGCGGCCCCTGGGGTAGGAACTCGTTCCCCACTTTCCGGGGAAGGGATCCACCAGCACGAGGGCCTCCCCGGGGTACGCCCCCTTGGGATCCGGGCCCAGGGTGTTGGTGAAGGTGATGAGGGGGATGCCCGCGTTCTTGCACATCTTGACCGCGGGAAGGAGGGCCTGGGGATCCCGGGCGCAGAGCATGATCGCAGCCACCTTCTTGGCGACGAAGTTCTCCACCTGGTTCAGCTGTTTGCCGGCATCCCATTCCGCGTCGGCATAGGTGAGGGTGAGGTTGTACTTGGCGGCCGCCTGGTCCATGCCCTTGCGCTGGACGGCGAAGAACTCCACCGACCCGGGCAGGCAAACGGCGATCTCTAGCTTTTTCGCCTGGGCGGCCAGGGCGCCGGCGGCCAGGAACACGCAGACGGCGATCGCGACGATACGTTTCATGCGGAAACCTCCGTTTCGAGACATGAAAACCCTTTAGCAAAAAGGATGCCATGTCCGCGGATCGGCGTTGGGCGTTGTCCGGACGGGCTAACTCCCGTGCTGGAAGCGAATATCCCCCCTCCTCCCGCGGACCAGTCCACGGCCCGGGCAGGTCGGAGTGGGAAGAAACCTGCACACCTGCCCCGGAACCGTGGCCAATAATGCACAGGTTCGGGCCGGATGCCGCGTCCCGTCTTTCGCGCTTCCGATATGAACGGACGCTTGACTTCAGCCGAAAACCGGCTGCGCCAAACGGGTCGACAATCGCCGGCTGGAATCGGTCCCTTGCCTCCCGGGCGGGCTTTTGACGGGAAGCGGCGTTCGGGCCCCAAAAAAACGATCCGGAAAACTGGATCCCTGACATCCGCTGTCATCTATATGCAGGTACCTTCTTTGAAAGTTCGATCGATCAAGGAGCCTGTATGAAAGTTTTTCTCTACATCCTGGACACCCTGGCGGATTGGGAAATCGCGTACCTGACGGCGGAGATCCATTCCCGGCGATACTTCAAAAAGGGGGGCGTTCCCTGCGACCTTGTGAAGGTGGGGAAGGGCCGGGAGGCGGTCACGACCATGGGGGGAATCCGGATGAGCCCCGACATCGCCTTGGCGGAGATGGATCCGCGGGACGAGGACCTGATCGTGCTCCCGGGCGCGGATACCTGGATGGGGCCGGAAAACGGGGGAATCCTTAGGATCGCCAAGGAAAGGATAGAAAAGGATCTGCCCGTCGCGGCCATATGCGGCGCCACGGCGGGCTTGGCCGGGGTGGGGGCCCTGGACGGGAAAAAGCATACGAGCAACGATAAAAGCTACCTGGTCTATAGCGCAACGGGGTATAAAGGCGGGGATAATTACGTGGAACAGCCGGCCGTGAACGACAGGAATCTCATAACCGCCTCGGGGCTGCACCCCGTGGAATTCACGCATGAAGTGCTCAAAGTCCTGGATGTGTTCAAGCCGGAGACGCTGGAGGCGTGGTTCAATTTGACTTTGTCCAAGGAGCCCCGGTATTATTTCAGCCTCATCCAGTCCATCGGATAAGATACGGCTTCCGGCTCGGGAAGCGTGGCCTTCTCCGGGCCCGCCGCCCCGGCGGCGCGCTCCATCGGGGGGGGGGAAATGCAATTCCTGGTGACGACGTTCGATCACGGAAAAGTCGACTCGCCGGCTCGATAGAGTACAGGATCACGAGCCTTTTGCCCTATACGGGCTTCGAGAGGTTGATGGATGGAACGCACGGCCGAACTTGAATTGAGGGACGGGAAAGCCTGGCTCTGCGAAGTGCAAAAAAAGGCAAGGACGATCGTATGGATGTCCGCGTGGACGGGCTTCATCAAGGCGACCATATATCCGCCGAAAACGGATCTTCCCGATCTTTTGAATCTCGGGTTGCGGGAGGAGACGAAAAAAGCTATAGAAGACGCAGCGCCGGTCGGGACGTCGATTCCGTGCGTCTTCGAGATAAAGAAGAAAAGCGAGTTGAGGGATTTTGAATCCGTGATGCTGTACAAAATCGCGAGAAAGTGAAAAGCGGGATTCGCGGTTCCTGCGGACGCTACAGACCGGCTCGGCGCGGCCGGGCAAAAAAAAACGGCATGCCTGGACGTCGGTAGCATGCCGTTCCGGAGAACTGGTCTCCTTACGGAATAATATCGACGTCATCCGCTTCCTCCTTTACAAATAAAGTCCGCCGCCGCCGGGGCCCCGGGATAGAGCCGTTTTCGGATTTTCCCTAGACGAAACGGGGCGATGTGCGATACTACAGGAAACCGGGAGGCTCAGCATGATCGACCGTCCCGCCTGGGCGGATGTGGATCTCGATGCCGTTGCGAGCAACGTGAGAGCGATTAAGGGCAGGCTCGCCCCGGGAGCGCGTCTTTGCGCCGTGGTCAAGGCCGACGGCTACGGGCACGGGGCCGCCGCGGTGGCCCGGGCGGCGCTGGCCGCCGGCGCCTCCTGTCTGGCCGTAGCCATAGCGGACGAGGGGATTGAGCTTCGCCGCCTGGGCTTCCGGGAGCCCATCCTGATCCTGGGGTACACGGGGCCCGAGGGAGCGCGCCGCGCCGCGGGGTGGGGGCTCTCCGTCACGGTCCTGGACGAGGAGGGCGCCCGGTTGGCCTCCGAGGCCGCCGTCCAGATGGGCCGCCCGGTCCGGGTGCACCTCAAGGTGGACACCGGGATGGGGCGCCTGGGAGCCTCTCCGGGCGAGGCTCCCGGTTTGGCCCGGAGGATCGCGGCCCTTCCCGGAATAGAACTGGAGGGCGTTTTCTCCCACTTCGCCGCCTCCGACGCCCGGGAGCCGGACTTCGCGCGGGAGCAGCTCGGGATTTTCCGGGAGGTCCTAGTCCGGATGGAGGAGTCGGCCCTGCGCGTCCCCCTGCGCCACATCGCGAACAGCGCGGGCATCCTCTACCTCCCGGAGTCCCACCTGGACATGGTCCGTTTGGGCATATCCATGTACGGCCTCCGGGCCTCCTCCGAGCGGGCCTGTCCGGCGGCCCTCCGTCCGGCCATGGCCCTGCGGGCGAAGGTTGTCCAGACCCGGGAGATCCCGGTGGGCGCCACGGTCAGCTACGGAAGGACCTTCCGGGCCGCGCGCCCGACCCGCGTGGCCGTCCTGCCCCTGGGGTACGCGGACGGCCTTTCCCGAGCCCTCTCGAACCGGGGCTCCGTGGGATTCGATTCCGGCCGGGCTCCCATCATCGGCCGCATCTGCATGGACCAGTGCATGGCGGACGTAACGGACCTGCCCGCCGTACGGACCGGCGACACGGCCACCTTCTTCGGCCCCGGGGGCCCTCCGGTCTCGGAGGTGGCGGATCTCCTGGGAACCATCGACTACGAGGTGACCTGCGCCGTGGGCCGCCGGGTGCCCCGGATATGCTCCGGACAGGGGAACGGCCATGCCTGAAAGCGAGTTCCGGAAATACCAGGGCCTCGGGAACGATTACCTGGTGATCGATCCCGAGGCGGTCTCCCTCCGGATCTCCCCGGAGAACGTACGGACCGTCTGCAGCCGTACCTTCGGCGTGGGCTCGGACGGCATCGTCCTGGGGCCCCTCCACGGGAAGGACGGGGTGGACCTCCGGGTGTTCAACCCCGACGGGAGCGAGGCCGAGAAGAGCGGCAACGGCCTTAGAATCTTCGCCTGGTACCTCTACGAACGGGGCCTGGTGGGGCGCGGGGAGTTCCCCCTTTCCATGAAGAACGGGATGGTCACCGCCGCCGTGGAGGACCCGGAGCGGCGTATCGTCCGCCTCGACATGGGCCCCCCGGAGTTCGACGCCCGCCTGCAGGGGCTCCGGACCGCGGAGAGGGAGATCGTGGGGCGGGAGATGAGCTTCCAGCGCAAGACTCTAAACGTCACCTGCGTCTCCATGGGCAATCCCCACTGCGTGGTCCTAAGGGAGCGGGCCAGCGCCGAGGACGCCCGGACCCTGGGCCCCCTCCTGGAGGGGGACAGCCTCTTTCCCAACCGCACGAACGTCCAGTTCCTGGAGATCCTGGGGCGGTCGGAGATACGGATCGAGATATGGGAGCGCGGGGTGGGCTACACACTGGCCTCCGGAAGCTCCGCCTGCGCGGCCGCCGCAGCGGCCCGGCAGCTTGGGTTGGTGGGCGACGAGGTTTCCGTCCGCATGCCGGGGGGCGTACTCGACGTGAGGTTTCGGAACGGGCGGACCTTCCTCACGGGCCCCGTGGAGCCGGTTTTCGAGGGATTCTTTTCGGAGCCCCTACGGAGCCGGCTGGGCCTTCCGGGGGCGGAGCCCCGGGACGTCCCGGAGGGGGTCCGGGAGAGCGGGCCCCCGGGGTCCGGGAAGGGAAATCGATGAAGAAGCTCTACGTGAGCGCGGATATCGAGGGGGTGGCGGGCATAGCGGACTGGAAGGAGACGGCCCTGGGGGAGGCCCAGGGGGCCTATTTCCGAGCCCAGATGACCCGGGAGGTCAAGGCAGCCTGCGAGGCGGCCCTGGAGGCGGGGGTGGAGGACGTCCTTGTAAAGGACGCCCACGGCTCCGGCCGCTCCATCGACCCCTCGGCCCTGCCCAGGAACGTCCGCATACTCC
>CAYTYG010000175.1:0-6864 GCA_964441515.1 uncultured Treponema sp. | reverse complement strand
CCGCCTCGGACTTCACCTTCAGCTCCAGGGTGGCGGGGTCGAAGAGCCCGAGGACCCAGCGTCCCCCGTCGGAAGCCACGGCCAGCACGCCGGCCCCCTCCTTCCAGAGGCCCGTCTCGGGATGGACGTCCGTGGAGCCGGTGACCTTGGCGGAGAGGGTCTCCATGTTCAGCAGGACGAGGCGCACGGCCCCGGTGCCCTCCGCGCGGCCCGCCACGGCCACGAAGGCGCCTCCGGCTTCCACAAGGCTGTCGGCCCGGATCGTGTTGATGTCCCCGGTCTTGAGGTACCGGCCCCCGGCCAGGTCCACCAGGGCAAGCCGGGCGTAGGGCTTTCCGGGGTCCACCAGGTCCAGGAGCACGGAGCCCTTGGGGGCTCCCTCCGCCTTCGCGGCCACCTCCCGGGCTATCTCCTCCTTCTGGTCCTCGGCCACGGCCTTGCGCTCCCGGGCTATCTCCTCCTCCTTGGCGGCGACGGCGGCCTCTTCCTTGGCCACCTCGGTCTTGGCGGCCGCGACGGCCTCCTCCTTCCGGGCCACCTCGGCCTCCTGGGCCTTGACCTCGGCTTCCCGGCGGGTGAGCTCGGCCTCCTGCTCCGGGCCGGCCTCGGCCTTGTCGGCCTCCAGTTCGGCCCGGGCGGCCTCCGCCTCCGCCTTCTCGCGGGTCAGGGCCTCCTCTTCCCGGGCGACCTCGGCCTTTTCTTCCTCCACGTCGGCCTTCCGCTCCTCGACCTCCCGCTCCTTCATCTCCACCATCTCCTGGCGCTCCGGGACGGCGGCGGTGCCGGTTTCCTTTTTAAGGCCCTCCACCACGGGGGGCTCCGTGATGGGGGAGGTGTCCACCTTGGGCTCCCCCAGCCGGGAGCTTATGGGAAGGACGATGCGGCTCTTTCCGGGCCACTCGTCGTAGCGCAGGGAAAGCCCGGCGTTCTGGGCCGTGAGGTAGCCGGGGACGGCGGGCTTGTAGGCTTTGGAGAAGTATTCCAGGTTGCCCCGATACACGGCGTTGTAGACCGTGAGGAAAGTGGCCAGGAGGTACGCGTCCCCGCGGGAGTACCCGTAGGCTTCCTCCAGGTAGGCGCCCAGGATGTGGCGCAGGTTCCGTATATGGTCCACCTGGGCGCCGGCGCCCAGGATCAGGATATCCGCGTCCAGCCCGGCCGCCCCGGAGGCGTCCCGCACCCGGATGACGGCGTAGCGGGCCTCGCTCCCCGCCCGGGAGGCTCCCGCCTTTACGGCCCGGCCCAGGCCGGAACCCAGCCCCCGGATCTCCTCCAGGGTGTCGATTCGGGTATGGGGGCCTTCATAGTTGATGAACTCTATGATCCGGTCGCGTACGGACCGGAGCTCTTCCTCCGCCACGCCCTGGGCGGAGGCGGCGGACGCCAAGACAGAGAGGATCAGAACGGCAAGGATCCTTTTCACGATTCCTCCTCGAACGCCCCCGGAAATCCGGGAACGGAACGTCGCCGAAAGGTCGGCCGTCCGCCTCAGCGGGCGGCCCCGGAAAGCCTGCGGAGGGCCGCGAGGGCCCGGCTGCGCACCGCGGACCCGTAGGGCTTCCCGGCCAGCTTCAGGACGGCCTGGAATCCCGCGGGATCCGAAAGCTCCCCCTGGGCCCGGTAGATAGCCTCCACGGCCCCTATCGTCGCCAGGGCGCCGCGATCGTCCAGGAAATACTCGCGGTCCGCGGCCCGCTGGAAGGCCCGCATGGCCTGTCCCGACGGGTCCAGGCCGATGGAGCCCAGGGCCTCCGCGGCGCCGGCCCGCACGGCCGGGTCCGGGTCGAGGAGGTACGCCTCCGTCAGGACCGGCACCGCCCGGGGGGAGCCCAGCGCCCCCAGTATATCGCACGCCGCGGCCCTTGGAAGCGCGCTCGAAGGCCGAGGCCCCGCCGGGGCGGCGCCCCCGTAGCGGGAAGCCTCCCGGACCCCGTATCCCAGGGCGATGGCCGAGCAGAACGCCAGGGCGTCCGGCTCGCCCGCTCCAATACTACCCGATCCTGCGGATTTTTCAATACGCCGCAGCTCCCGGAGTATCCCGTCGTCGTACTTGAAGTCGGGGTTCCAGAACGCCTCCTCCTCGGCACGGGCCCGGATGTCCGCGTAGTCCGGGTACCCCACGTCGGGGACGGGAAAGGCTCCCAGGGGCTTCTCGAAGCGGTAGGCGTAGAGGATCCAGTCCTCCCCGGCGGACAGCACCAGGCCGGAGGTGGTGACCGCCGGGAGGCGGGGGGCGTTCCTCAGGGCGAGGTCCCGGAACACCTCCCCCTCCCGGGAGAGGCTGGCCGCGCCCCGGGGCCCCAGGACCAGGACGCGCTCCGGGAAGACCCGGAGGGCGCGGGCGTCGGGAACCCCGGTGTCCGTCGCGGCCCCCGTTTTCCCGTCCGCCCCCACCCGTACCGCCCGGCCCCCGGCCAGGAGCACCCAGACCCCCGACCCGTCCCCGCAGGCCGCCACGGGGGAACCGGCCAGCCTAGCCCGGGAAAGCTCCTGTCCTTGCTCCCCCCGGACGGAAACCGTGCCGTCCCGGTAGACGAGGGCCAGTCCGTCCCCGGCGTCGGCCAGGGCGGCCGGGGGTTCGGGCCCCTCGATCTCGGCCAGGAGCGAGCCGTGCTCGTCGTATTCCCGCACGGCGCCGTTCCGCAGGGCCAGGGCTACCCGGGTTTTCCCGGAGGATGAATGGCGCGCCAAGGGCTCCCGGACGGCTTCCGCCGCGAGCGCGTCCGACCAAAGCAGGCGCCCCCCCGCGGAATAGGCCAGGAGCCTCCTTCCCGCCGTTATGAAAAAACGGCCGTCCGGGCCGAAGGCGGGGGGGTGGGGAACCGCGCCGCCCGGTCGGAGCCGGTAGACCTCGAGCCCCGCGCGGTTCACCAGGAGGAGGGATCCGTCCGACGAGGGGAGCAGGGCCCGCCCGAAGGCGTCCGGCGCTATCCACCCGGGAACCCCTTCCTTCCAGGCCCGCTTCCCCACGGCCCTTCCCGAGCCGTCCAGGACGTAGAGGGTGCGGTCCTCGGATAGGACCCAGACCCGGTCGCCCGCGGCCACGGGCCCGGCCGCGGCCCCTCCTCCCAGGGCGAAGCGGAAGGCCAGGAGGTCCTCGGCCTGGGGCTGCGCGGCGGCCTGGGCCGAAAGGAAAGCCGGGGGAAAGCTTAGAAGAATCAAAAAGGCGGCCCCCAGGCGGCGGAGGCGCGCCCGGGCCCCGTCATGGACGGCGGAGGCGCGCATGGGTCTCCACGTGCCCGGTCTGGGGGAAGAAGTCGTAGACCCGCAGGGACTCGATTTCGTAGCCCGAAGCCGCGAGGTGCCGCAGATCCCGGGCCAGCGTCGCGGGGTCGCAGGAGACGTAGGAGACCCGGGGTATCCGGGAGGAGCCGAGCCATTCCCGCACCGCCGGGGCCAGGCCGGATCGGGGCGGGTCCAGCACCACGGCGTCGAACCGGGCCCGGGCCGCGGGGCTCCGGACCCACTCCTCCACGGCCAGGTCGTGGTATTCCCCCTTATCTCCGACGTTCCGCCGCGCGTACTCCAGGGCGAAGGGGTTGTGCTCCACGCAGGCCACCTTCCGGAAGCCGTCCTTCAGGAAGGCCCCGAAGAGCCCCACCCCGCAGTAGAGGTCCGCGGCGCGGTCGCCCTCCAGGCCCCCGACGGCCTCGGGCGCCAGAACCTCCAGGGCGGCCAGGTTGCTCTGGAAGAAGCCCTTGACGTGGAATTCTATGCTCCGGCCGGCCACCCGGACGGACGCCGCGCCGTCCCTGCCCTCCAGGTACACGCGGGCGTCCCCCTTCTCCCCGCGCCCGGGATCGGCGAAGGCCAGGAACCGGTCCCGTCCGGCCAGGAAAGTCCGCATCCCGGCCCGGCCCCGGCCCGACGCGGCCATCCACTCCTCCAGGAGCCGGACCGCCACGGGACACCGGGAGGCCTCCACGACGGCGTCGGAGCCCCGGCGCTTGAACCCTATCCTGCCGGAGGGGGCGAGGTGGAACTGCATGCGGTTTCGGTATCCGTACGGCGGGGAGGGAACCGTCCCGATATCCGGAGCCTCGATCCCCCCCGCGCGGGCAAGGCAGTCCCGGAGGACGGCAACCTTCTCCCGTACCTGCCGGGGATAGGCCATGTTCTGGAGGGAACAGCCGCCGCAGACCCCGAACAAGGGACAGACGGGCTCCACGCGGTCCGGGGAGGGCTTCAGCACCTCCCGGAGGACGGCGGAAGCCCAGTCCCTCCCGCCCCGTCCTTCCCCTTCGGTCAGCTCGGCCCGGACGGTCTCCCCGGGAATCGCGTGGGGAACGAAAACAGCCCTCCCCTCCAGGAAGGCCAGCCCGTCCCCTCCGACGGCGAGTTTTTCTATAGTAAGCTCCACGGTTTTCAGCACGCTCATCCCGGGTTTAGCAGGGTGCGGACAACCTGCCTACGCAGTTTATCGGCAGCCTGTCAGGGCAGTATATAAGGCGGGGCCGGGGGCGTAAAGACGGAGTGCGGGACGGCGCGCTCGAGGCGAGAAGTTTTACGGGCCCTCAGCCCGCCTTTCCGTCCTCCGGGGCGGCGGGCCGGAAGACGGCTTCCTCCACCCGGTTGGCCTCCACCTTGAGAACCGTGAACCGGCCCAGGGCCGTATCCGCCGCATCCCCCTCCACGGGTATCCTGTCCAGGGCCCAGGCGATGTACCCGGCGACCGTCTGGATGTCCACGGTGCCCGGGGAAGCCGTCCCGGAAAGCTCCGCCACCAGGGACAGGGGGGCGTCGCCGGACACGGAATAGGACCCGTCCTCCCGACGCCGTAGGCGCTCCCGGGGCTCCTGGTCGCCGTCCTCATAGATCGCCCCGACGATCTCCTCGATGACGTCCCGCATGGTCACGATGCCCGCGAGCCCCCCGTACTCGTCCAGCACGACGGCGAAGCTGTCCTTCCTTCGCTTCAACAGGTCGAACAGCTCCCCAACGGGCTTCGTGGAGAGGACCAGGACGGGCTCCGCCATGATCCTGCGTATGGGAAGATCCTTCCGGCCCCGGACTACCTCCTCCAGGACGCGCTTCAAGGCTACTACACCCACGACGTTCTCGGGTTCCCCGTCGTACACGGGGAACCGGGAGTGCAGTTCCTTTACGGACGCGGCCGCGGCTTCGGAGGCCGTGGTGCGGCAGTCCATGCTGAAGACGTCGATGCGGTGGGTCATCACGGCCTGCACGGTCATGTTCCCCAGGCGGAAGATATTCTTGACCATGGAGCTCTTGGCGAAGTCGATGATCCCCATGCTCTCGGCCGCGGCCAGCATCTGGACCATGGTTTCCAGGGAAAGCTCCTCCCGGCTCGTCCGGCCGAACACCCGGGTGAACAGGGAGCTCAAGGCGTTGATGGCGATCACGGCGGGACGCAGGAGGATGGAGAGAAGGCGGATGAAGCGCGCGGCGTGCACCGCGATGAAAACATTGTGGGTTATGGCCAGGCGCTTGGGGGTGACCTCCCCGAAGATCAGCACCACCAGGGTCAGAATCCCCGTGACGGCCCCCAGGACAGCGTCTCCCCAGCGCTCCAGGGCGTACCGGGTGGACAGGACGGACGCGAGGATATTCACCAGGTTGTTGCCTATGAGGATGGTGGAGAGGAAGATCTCCGGTTCCCGGGCGAGCTTCTCCACGAGCCGGCCCTGGGGGTGCTTCTTGCGGATATCCTGGATCTGGAAGACCGAGAGGGAGGTGAACGCTGTTTCGGAGGCGGAAAAGTAGGCGGAAAAAACCAGGCAGACAAGAATGCCGATAAAGGTCGGACTCACCGTTCCGCTCCCGCGGCACAGGAGCCCGAACCACTAGGGTATGGGTCGTCCATAGGGTTTCCATATTAAACGAATCCGGGACCCCCCGCAAGGAGTCGGCTTGTCCATCCTGTCGGATCTACGGGGCAACCTGCCCCGCGGAGCGCATCTCCGCGGCCGCCTCGGCCATCCGCCCCTTCAGGACCTGCATGTCCCGGACAAAGCTGCGCACGGCCAGGAGAAGAACGGCCGAGCAGATAACCCAAAAGCAGGCGCTGATCGAGATGGCCCCGGCCAGCCCGACGGCCACGGACAGCATCCCCGCCACCCAGCGCCCCAGCCCCGTTCCCAGGGAGTCGGTGAGGTTGAAGATGGAAAAGATGGGGCCGCGGTCCTCGGGGACGTTGACGTCCAGGAGCATGGTCTTCATGTTGGGGCCCGTCATGGCCGCGAAGAGCGCCGTGAGGAATCCCACCACCGAGAGAACGGGGATGGGGGCCTGCAGGGCCACCACCGCCAGGGTTCCCAGGCATCCCAGGAAGGTCGTGGCGGAGCAGAAAACGGGAAGCTGCCTAGGGGAGCGATGGAAAACCATCTGGCCGAGCTTGCCGCCGACCATGGTACCCAGCACCATCCCCAGGCCGAAGATCATGTAGACCGTGGTGGCCTGGCCCACGGAGAGCCCCTTGTCCGTCTCCAGGAATTTGTTCAGGAAGAAGAAAGCCCCCCAGGGGATGGTTCCCGCGATGCCCTGCAGGAAAAGGTAGACGTTGGTCGGCACCCTCACGAGACGGCCGTAGTCCCGGAGGTGTATGTGCTTGGGATAGAGGACGCCCGCCTCCACGAGCTCCCGGGTGGCCTCCTCGCTGGCCGCGGCTCGGGGCTCCGGCACCAGGAACCAGAAAGCCAGGAGAAGGGGTACGTTGGGGGCCGCCGCCAGCACGAAGGGCAGACGCCAGCCCGTGGTCTGGCCCACGAAACCGCCGATGAGCGGACCTACGATCTGCCCCAGGCCGAAGGCCGTGGTCAGGATGGCGGTGGCCATGGGGCGTTCCTTCTCGTCGTAGATGTCCCCCAGGATGGAGAACGCCAGGGGGAAGGCTGCGCCCACGCC
>CAYTYG010000174.1:0-6890 GCA_964441515.1 uncultured Treponema sp. | reverse complement strand
GGGCCTTATAAAGTGAGGAGGACCCAATGACCATCATCCTGGTAACCCTCGGGTTCTCCATAATCCTGGCCTTTGCCCTGGGCTTGGCCTTGGGCTTCTTCAAGCAAAAGTTCCACGTGGACCAGGACCCCAAGGTGGCCCGGATCCGGGACGCCCTTCCCGGAGTGAACTGCGGCGGCTGCGGCTACCCCGGCTGCGACGGCTACGCCGCCGCCATAGCCGCCGGCGAGGCTCCCATCGGCCGGTGCGCCCCCGGCGGCAAGGATTGCGCCCAAGCCATAGGAAAGATCATGGGCGTCACGGCCTCCGCGGAGGAGGTCGTGGCCGTGCTGCGCTGCCAGGGCTCGAAGGAAAAGGCATCCCTTAAGGGCAACTACGTGGGCGTCCCCACCTGCCGGGCCGCCAAGCTGTCCACGGGGGGAACGAAGAACTGCTCCTGGGGCTGCATGGGCTACGGAGACTGCGCGGCTGTCTGCAAATTCGGGGCCCTCTCCATGGGGGACGACGGGCTTCCCCGCGTGGATTATTCCAAATGCACCGGGTGCGGGATGTGCGCGGCCGAGTGCCCCCAGCAGCTCTTCGCCATGGTTCCCAAGAGCCGCAAGGGCTCCGTCGTGCTCTGCCAGAACCGCAGCGTCGTGAAGCCCTCGGTGGCCAAGGCCTGCAAGATCGGCTGCATCAAGTGCGAGCTCTGCGTGAAGAACTGCCCCGAGAAATGCATAACCATGGAGAACGGCATACCCGTCACCGATTACTCCAAGTGCACCTCCTGCGGCGTCTGCGTCTCCAAGTGCCCCACCAAGTGCTACCGCATGCTCGAGGACGGGGTGATCCGGTTCGCCCCGGCCGCCGAAAAGGAAGCCGCCCCGGCGTAGCCGGACAAGGCCGCGTTTTCCCGAAACCGGGGCGTCCCGGGGCCCGAAGGCCCCTTCGGTCGCCCCGGTTTTTTTGGGCGCGGCTACCGCGGTCCGACGGGAACGAGCCTCCCCATGGGCCACGTGATCCGGACATACCGCGTCCGGGCCTCCCTTCCGCGAAGAAGCGCCCCGCGGAAAAACCTTTCCACGATTCGCACGGCCTGCGGGCCATAATCCCGTACGCGGATCTTCATGCCGGGCTTCGCGGACCACGGGCGTGTCTCCAGCTCGGCCAGGAACCTCCCCAGCGGCTCCTCGAAGGCATCCGCGGGCGCCCATGTCCCACGGCCGGATTCGAGAAGCATCAGCGCGTTCAACCGCTGCTCGTACTGCCCGGCCAGGGGCACGACGAAGACGGGTTTTCCGAGGTACAAGGCTTCCGAGGTCATCTGATGGCCGGAGGTTGCGATCACGGCCCGGCATCCCGCCAGGGCGGAGGGGAAATCCTCGGCGGGGTTCGGGAAAAACCGGAAGCGAGGGTAAGGGACGCGGTCCAAGAAATCGCGTATCCTACGCTCGAAGCCCTCCTTGGCGTATACCAATACGTAGTCGCCGCGCCGCAGGAAACGCCGGGCGCGGAGAATCTCCGGCCGAAGGATGGGTCCGATATCGCCTCCGTAGAACGAACTCAGGACAAGCCGGTCGAAGCTCCCCATCAACCTGGAGACCACCAGCTTCGCGACCAGCGCGTCCGGTTCGTTGGATGGGTATCGCGTAACGATCCCCGGGTGGTTCAACTGTAGGATAGGAAGCCTCAACCGGGTCGCGGCCTCCGGGAGGTAAGGCTCCAGGTCCGAAAGCACCCCGTCCGCCCGGAACTCCGCCAATTCCCCGGCCAGGCGGGAGACGACCGCTCCCGCAGAGAGGATATTCGACATGTTCGCGATAGCGGTCCCGAGATAATTGACTTCCGGCCCGTTCATCCGCATGAGCAGCGAAGGAACCTCGTGGATCTTAGCGGCGGAAAACGTCCTGGACAGCTCTTCCCGGATCGTATCCGGGCACCAAAAGGCCAGCTCGTGCCGCTTGCCGAGCCGCAGAGCCAAAGCGGTCATGCGCGTTAGATGGCCCCGGCCCTCGCCGTTGATGGAAACGGCGATTCGAAGACGTCTTCGTTCGTCCATGGCCCCGATACTACGGAAAGAGTGTTTCCATTCGGTCAACGACGGATTAGAAATCGAAGAACCCACCCGGTAACCCGGATTGATTTTCGCGGCGCTTCTTTCTAGGATAGAGGGCAACGAGCGATACGGGAGGACGCCATGGACTTCGGCGAGATCCTATACGGAACCACGATCACCTTCCAAGTGGCGGCCATCCGCCTCCTGGCGGCGCTTCTGGCGGGGGGAGCCATAGGACTGGAGCGAGAGGCGCGCCGCCAGCCCGCGGGCCTGCGGACCCACATCCTCATCTGCCTGGGCGCCGCCCTGCTCATGCTCCTGTCCATCTGGATGCCCCAGACCCACATGGAGGCGAAGAGCGGCGATCCCGGCCGGATAGCCGCCCAGGTCGTGTCCGGGATCGGCTTCCTGGGAGCCGGCGCCTTTATAAAGATCGGGAACAACATGAAGGGGCTCACGACGGCCTCCTCCATCTGGGTCGTGGCTGGGCTCGGCCTAGCCCTGGGGGCCGGCCTCTGGCTGCCGGCCTTCCTTACGACGGCCCTGGTCCTCCTGGTGCTCTTGCTGCTTGAGCCCGTCGAACGCAAGTTCTTCCCCTCGGAGCGGGTCAAGCTCCTTCAGATCTGGTACGACGGAACCGGGATGGACCGCGCCGCCGTGTTCGCCCTCCTCCGGAACCGGGACATCCCCATCCAGTCCGTGGACGCCTACCAATCGGTGCGCGGAAAGCGGACCCGCTTGAATATCCTCGTGAAGATACCGATCAACGCGGACCTGGAGAGCCTCTTCGGGGATATCCGCAAGACGGGCAAGGTCATCAAGGTACAGCTCCAGGAAAAGTACTGAACCCGGAGCGCTTGATTCTATTCATTAAAAGCTATATATCTATATCTCTCTATTTTTGAATGGTCATTTACGCCGTATAGAATGGAACGTACGCGTAGGCCGGAAAACAGGTCGCCTTAAACCCGGGCTCCGGGTACAGCCGTACGGTCGGTCCCCCGGTCCGGCGGGGATCTCCGACTCTTGCATCCCGCGTCTCGGGAAACAATACTGTATGGACGGGGAGATGAAGCGTGGAGCCGATCCAGGAACACACCGTATGGATGCTGAGCCTTCTATATATCCTGATTATCTTTGTCATGTTCTACACATGGAAGGTAAGCGACCGGTTCCCCGGAACGGGTTCCTGGGCTATAGGGTACATCGGATGCTGTACGGGCAGCATCTTTGCCATGCTCTTCCTGACCGGGCCCTGCCCGGCGCTCTACGGCCTCGGTTTTTCCCTCCTTATAGCCGGGGTCGAGTTCATCGTTCGGGGCTGCGGGGTATTCCTGGGAAGCCCCGTGGACAAACGCCTCAGCGCCCTGGTGATACTCCTGGGATCCCTCCTTTCCTTTTCTCTCTATCCCGATCCCCGGCTCCACGCACCGGCCACGGGAGCGGTTTTCATTTTCGTCCTGCTTCGCGGATTCCGGCTTTTCCTTCGCAACGTCCGCAAGATAGAGCCCGCCGGGTATTTCCCCGCCCTGGCCTTCCTGGCCCCCGTCCTTCTCTTCCTGTACACGTCCCTGCTCCTCGCCCTGCCGGCGGGTTCCCTCCCAGCCATCTCGCTGGACCTGCACAACACCCTGTACGCCCTTCTCTTCGCGGCCATGGCCTACATGCTCTCCATACTCGTCTACACGAAATATCACCAGGAGTTGAAAGCCAACGCCCGGGAAAAGGAGATGCTCCTGCGGGAGATGCACCACCGCACCAAGAACAACCTGGCCCTGGTGGCCAGCATGATCTCCCTGGAGGCCGGGGAATTCGACGACGAGCGCACCCGGGAAGCCTTCTCCCGGCTGGAGGACAAGATCCTGGCCGTAGCCCTCCTGCACAAGAAGCTCCAGTCCACGGGGACCGCCGTCAGCGTACGGGCGGACGAATACCTGGGCCTGGTCGCGGGCTCCGCGTCGGAGTCCCTGGCGCGCATGGGGGTCGCGCTGAACACCGACCTGGAGCCCTTGGATCTGGACTCCTCCAGGGCCATCCCCGTCGGCCTCATCCTGAACGAGCTGGTGACGAACGCCCGAAAGCACGCGTTTGCCGGCAAACCCGGGGGCAGCATCCTGGTATCCTTCCGGAAAAAAGACGGCGTCCTGGAGCTGGCCGTGGAGGACGACGGCGTCGGGATGAAGGAAAAGCCGTCCTGCAAGGACTCCCTGGGGCTCTCCCTGGTCTGTACGCTGGCCTCCCAGCTCAAGGGGGAGTTCGGGTTCGACTTCGAGTACGCCGTCGGCACCCGGGCCGTCCTGACGTTCCCGGCATAGGGAAATAGCAAGCTCGAGAAGGCCTGGGAAACGGCCGCGGGTCGAACGTACAAGTACTTCATGGTCTTCGACCTGAACCTGATCGCGGGGGCGTTCAAGCTGGAGGAGTTCCTCGGGATTGTGCGGGAGCTTTCGTTGTTCGCGAAGCCGCGTGCGGCTTTGCGGGCGCTAGGCTTTTTCCCCTTCCTTCAGCCTCAGGTACTCCGTGTTCAACCGGGACATCCGAAGGTTGAGGCGCGCCAGCCTCTGGGCCAGAAGCCGGGCCAGGAAGATCCCGTAGTGCGGGTTGTCCTTGATCAGGTTGACGAAGTCCTGCTTCGAGATGCGTATCAGGACGCTCTTGCCCTTGGAGACGATCGTCGCGGACCGGCGGTTGGAGAGCAGGAAGGACATCTCCCCCACGAAGATGTCGTCCGGCGTCAGGGCGGAGACCAGCTTCCCCTTGCCCCGAGACGATGTAGTAGAGGTAGTCCGATTCCTCCCCCTCGGAACAGATGTATTGCCCGTCCTCGAAGCTCGCTTCGGGGGCCGAGCTGAAGGCCCCGGGGATGACGTTGCTCTCGTTCTTCCGGTGCTCGATCTCGAAGAACACCTCGTTGCCGGCGTCGTTGTATTCCAGCTTCTGGACGTAGAGGTTGGTCATGATCACGCCCATGCCGTGTAGTCCGGGTTCGTTCGGAAGGGCCTTGAGCCTCGTACGCCAGTCGAACCCCGCCCCTTCGTCCCGTATGGAGAACCTGGACCGCTCCGGCGTGATGGTATAGGTAAAGAAGACCTTCCGGGCCCGGACGGCGGGATCCTCGTTCTTCCTGCGGATCAGGTCCATGATGTCCCGGTTCTGTTCGAGCCAGGCCGTCTTCTCGTCGTAGCTTATCCTGCAGTTGCCGTGCTCTATCGCGTTCACCAGGAGCTCCAGGAGCGCCACATGGAGCTTCTCCCGGCCGTCCCGGTTGATCAGGTTGGCGTTGAACAGGTAGTTCGTGACCAGGTTGGAGTAGGTCGTGATGTCCAAGGGGTCGTTGTCGATCACGAAGGATCCGGAGATGCTTTTGAGCAGATGCTGCTGGATGCCCCGTTGGAAAAGGATCTGCTTGTTCTGGCGGAGGATCTTCAGGAGCCGCCCGAAGCCCACGAGAAACTCGCGCTTCCTCAAAACGGCGATGACGTTCTGCTCCCGCATCGTCTCCTGAAGCTTCTGCTCGTCCTCGTTGTCGTGGATGGCCACGATCCCGCCGTAGTGCAGCCAAGGGTCCGCCCGGACCTCCTCGAGCAGGCCGGGCGCGTCGATGCGGTTGTCGGAGATATAGACGATCTTGATGTCCGGAAGCTCGTACTTGAGGTGCTCGAGGACCTTCTCCCGGTCCACGTAGAATTCCGGGATGAACTCCCCCTCGAAATGCGCGCATTCACGCTGGATGTACTGGTTCAGATTCTCGTCGCTGGAAATGACCGGGATCTTCCGCATACCTTTTTCCTTGTTCCTTGCAAAGCTGGGAAACCGTTTTCAGTATCGGCAGGCGATGCCCTCGGATTGACTCGATTGGGTACGCCGTGTAAAATACGGCTCCCGGTCGGCTTCCTCCGGTACGGGCCCTTAGCTCAGTTGGTTAGAGCCGCGGACTCATAATCCGTTGGTCGCTGGTTCAAGTCCAGCAGGGCCCATTATCCTTAACATCGACAGATGACTCATAAAATCCAACGCCGACACCAACCGTGGGCCCTGCCGGACTTGAACCGGAGCGCGCGCCGAGCGAAGCGAGGATGAGCGGCCATGGATGGCCGCGAAAGCGCGCGGAGGCGGGCCGGAAGGAGCGATCAGGAAGATCGCGACTGTAGGCCAAGTCCAGCAGGGCCCATTATCCTTTTAGGAAGCATGAATAATCGATGCCTTTCGATGTCGATCCGCTCTAACGGTACAGAGCTACCCTCGCGGGACCTCCTACCTTTCCACTCTATAAAACCTGGCAAAGCGTCCCCCGGTGAATTAGCATAATAAGGGTCAGGGATATTCCTATTATGGCGGGGCGGGGAAAACCATGAGAGCTCGGGCTGGAACCGGTAAAAGCGGAGCAAAGGACGCCTACGAGGCGGGAAAGGAAGCCGCGGCGGAGGCGGCGGCAAAACTGGGGGGCGAACCACCGGCCCTGGTCCTGGTGTTCACCATGCCCCACTACGACCTGAACCGCCTGCTCGAGGGAGTGCGCTCGATCACCGGGGCGGCCCGGCTCGCGGGCGCCACCGGCTCGGGCGAGCTGGTAGACGGGGAGTACATGGGCTTCGGCGCGGGCGTCGCCGTGTTGGCCGTCTCCGCCGGGCGATACCGCTTCGGCCTGGGCTCCGCATCGGACATAGCAGGGGACCTCGAAGGGGCCGGGCGGACTATAACGCAGGAGGCAAAGGCCCAGGCTGGAATTTCGCCTCACTCCGCGATCATCCTCCTGGCCGACTGCATGGCCGGGGACCTTCAGAAGCTTTTCCTGGGCGCGTACAAGGTCGCGGGCGCCAGGACGACGATCGTCGGCGGTGCGGCCGGCGAC